>JBHEKZ010000028.1:0-3466 GCA_041859025.1 Melioribacteraceae bacterium
GCCGGATCTTTTATGGTCTTAGAATTATCTGCCATAAATTCATTTATTACCGGATTGCTGCCGGTTGTGGAATATTCTCTTGCCTTTAGTTCAACGTAACTCGCGCGCGGATAAATTGTTTTAGCCGAATTCTTATCAACTATTTCAATTTTGAATTTGCCGAAACCATTCTTACCGAGAGGAGGAATTACGCCAACCCATCTGTCAGCGTCATCTACTGCCGTCGAATTGGCAATTGGTGAAAACTTCATTTTGTAATTATATATAACAGTCAGCAATCCGGGATGAAACTGAATGTTTAACTGATCTACACCGGAAGAAGCAAATCCCGATGCGTAAACATATATGGAATCATTTGGTCCCGGGTTCTTTGGCTCGTAGTCAATTTTATAAACTATCGGTGCCGATCCCACAAAAGTGATTTTGTCTTTAAGATATATATTCCTTTCGTTAACAAACTGAAGGATTGATTTTTTAACGTGCGCTCCTTGCGAAGCTGTTGAGAAGGGAGACATATTAAAACTGTTTTCAAAATCTTCATCTGTAAATTGATAATCTCTTCTCCGGTAGGTATCCGCTAAAGCAAAAGAACGGATTTGTTCTCTTAATCCAAGAACCATGCTTGACATCTGGTAATACTGGTAACCAGATTTTATTATATGCTGGAGAAAATGTGCATAAAGATCGCGGTACTGATTGTTCGCGAGCACTTTTTCTATTAATGGCCGTTTTGTATTGCTGAGTTTCTTGAAATTAAACGGATCGGCTTGAGTCCATTCATAGTTAAACCAGTCAATACCAAATGTGTTATCGTAATCGTAAGGTATCCAGTGAAATTTGCCGGCACGCGGTTCAAAGTAGATGTAATAATTATTCATGTTCGACCAGTAGTCGTCCCACTGACCAATTAATACATTCATTGCTTCATATTTTAGAAGCTCATCAACAAACATTATCTCTTCCAAAGAATCCGGTAGTGTCTGCGCGGGAATTGTATTGAGCATATTTATCAATCTCAATATCTGAGACATGTCCGGTTTGTCTTCGTTTGTTTCCTGGGTATAATTGTTGCTGTTTGGTGCAAACGAAGCGCCGTATAAACATTTATATAAATTCCCGGAATCATCGTAATAGCGTTTCTTCAAAAACTCATCATCAATATTTTCTACGGAAATATACAGCCCCATGTATTTATCGTTTATGTAAACTGCGGCATAACTTGTCCGGCTGGCAATTAAGCCGCACTTCTGAAACAAATTCCAGGAAACTTTTGAGCGTGCGATGGAAGGATCGTTGTGTTCCCCGTTAAGATTTAGTTTATCAACGTCAAAGAATTCTCTTCCTTTCACAAAATCGTTGAAGGAAAGCTTAAACGATTTTTTTTGCGCTGAACGGGAAGTGTTACCTCTGATGCGAATTCCAACATTGGTAAGTGTTGTGTCTATGTATTTGTTTTTAAACTTCATTGTGCTTACATGCAAAGAGTCGCTCATAAAATTTGCCATCATCCAATCGAATGCGTCCTTATCCATTGTAATGTTTATTTGAGCAACTTGTGAATCATCATAAAGTTTCCAGCTTGTATCTTTGGATTGAGCAAATGTGTCTATTGCAATCAATGCAAATAACAGAAAAAGAACTTTAGCGTAAATAAGTTTCATTAAGTAATCTCGATGTTTTTCGTTGACCTAAAATTAGGAAAGTGAGCTTAGAGAAGCTAACCGGGTATAGATGCAAAAATAAAAGGTCTAATCAGCTGTATTAAGCAGACTGATAAAACCGGTGGTTTGAATTAGCGCAGGCATTAATTTTCAAAGTTCGCTAATTGTTTATCAGCTTTAACTTTGTGGGAGGATTGAAAAATGAATTAAGTGTATAACCTTTATTTGTAATTTCCTGGCGGTTGTTAATAATAAAATCTCGCACGGCTTCAATCCCAAGCACTTTGGTAATTCCGGTTCTTAGTACTTGCTCTCTCTCAACGATTATTTCTCCTTTATATGGAATCATCGGATTGAATTCGAAATCGTTGTCTTTGGAAAACGGGCGGAGTGTCTGCTCATATTCTGCCGGAACTGAGCGCACTAATCCAACCAGTTCAAAATTTGGAACACCGTCTCTAATGGCTAAAACTATTCCTCCGCTTGAGCCGCGGTTAAAAACAGCATCAATCAGAAATGTGTTTTTATCTTTATTCGGACTGCTGACAATTCCTTTCGATATCATTTTATAATTCATAGGGAAACCAAAAACGTAAACGAATGAACCCCATTCAAGTTCGGCGGAAGTACCCCAGTTATATTTAAATGCTTGAATACCTATTGCTTCATTGGGCTCGTAATGATTGCCTAACAATGCCACATCAAGAGCTCTGTCTTTCGCTATTATTTCAAGCTCCCCATCATCCGGCAAATTGGGGATGTAATTTGATTGTTTTGTTTTTACCGACATACTTTGCAGAAATATGGATGATGAACCGTCGGAGTTAATAAAGTATGAATAAATTGTATCGGGAAAACTTACAACGTGTGCTACCGTAAGAAGAACAACGGCTCCGTTTGTAACATCAATAACGGTAGCTGTGCCCGAAGCAGTTCTTGTAAAGAAAACTTCCTGCTCTACTTTCTTTCTGGCATCTATTCCAATTAATTCTCTGCGTAAAATTCTGCTTCCTTCCGGAAAAACATAACTTGTATAAAACGCAATGCTGTTTATTAAGCGCACGGAGTTGCTAATCTCTTCAAGTTGAACCGATGAATTCCGGTAAGGAAATTCGCTGTCGTATTTACCGTCGTTAAGTGTTGGGTAAACTCTGTCGTAAATAGAAGTTGATGAGCATGAGATAAAAAGAAGTGAAGCAAAAAGTGAAGCTAAGATTCTTGTTCCATGCAGCTTGTACATAATTACTCCAAAGAGAGAGGCGCGCTTTCATTTTACACAAATCTAAATTATTCTTTGGCCGAAAAAAAGCGCTTTGTTTTTGCACAACTTTTTTAAGCAATAAAAAATGAACTTGACTCTCTTTCCGCAAAAACATTATTTATGTGTGGTTCATTATCAAATTGTTTTTAAACCAAACTCGGGGGAGATATGAAACCCTACACCTTCTTAATACTGCTTACAATTACATTCTTTATAACTATTTCTTGCAAAGAAAACATAAATAATATTAACGAGGCCGAGATTGAGCCTGAGCCCGGAAGTAGAAATTATGTGTGGACAGCAGATACAATTAAAGACCGAGCTTGGTTTAACAAATTTGTCGGCGAAGCCGTTAATGATATTTGGGCCGTAAATTCAGATGGTACTGGTAATGATTGTGTTTACAGATTTAATGGAAATAATTGGTTAACCTTTGATTTAGGGGCAGAGGAACCTTTATATGATCTATTGTCAGCTTACAAATACAATAATAAAATTTGGTTTACATCTAGAAATGGAGAAATTTGGTTTTTCTCCAATGGAG
>JBHEKZ010000156.1:0-5599 GCA_041859025.1 Melioribacteraceae bacterium
TTTGTCCAGTCAAGATTAATAAACTTTGAAGATAAGTTTATAATGATTTCTTCAAAACCTAGTCGAAACTCAAGTTCATCTTCGTTCTTTTTTAATTTTGTAATATCGCGGTAAAGCCATAGGTGTCCCTTTTCTACAAAGCCCTCAGAAACCGGAACATAATCGCGTTCAATTATAGCTCCAGATTTCATCTTGAATATTTCTCCATGAACCGGAACTTTGTTTTTAAGCGCTTTATCAATTGAAACCAGAAATCTTTCCGGCTCGGTAAATAAATCTTTTACTTGTTCGGCAGAATTTGAACAATCACTTCCAATTAATTGATACGAGGAAAAAGGCATATTAAAAAGTTTTATCAAATCGCTGTTAATGTAGAATACTTTTCGGTTTTCATCTTCCATTAGTATTCCGCCGCTAAAATTCTCAATAAGTTTTCTAAACTTTATATTTATTTCATTTAGAAAATTTTGTGCGTCCATAAAATCGTTGATGTCTTGCTGTACTGCAACTAAATGCGTTGGTCGTTCATTGGAGAATTTTGTTGCCGTCACAATAAGGTTCATCCATTTGTAAATCTCATCATTGGTTTTAATCCTGTAGCTGAAGTTCGTTCGTTTGCCATTCTCTTTGATTTTGTCAAAACGTTCAATTACTAACGACTTATCTTCAGGGTGGATGCTATTAATCAAGTTATCAAAAGTATATTCACTTCGGTCGTTATATTCAAAATCAACCATTTTAAGCCAATGGCTTGAAAAATAGATTTTTTCGGTTTTCAGGTTCCATTCTAAAATAGCAGTGGGACAAATTGAGGTGGCGGGACAATCGTAAAATTCTTTTGTCATTTTTTACAAGCCTATTGATTTAGACAAACTACTAATCATAGTAAATTATCGTAAAAAATTTAGGATAATTAAACCATTCTTAGGTAAATATTTAATAAGTAAATTGATTGCGGTCTTTGATTATTACAACCGAAGCTTGGTGATATCGAGGAAATCTCTCAGTCAAAAAGAGATTCCCTTGAGTGCGTGATATTAATTTTGTCGCTTTTCGAATGTCAGCTTATCTCCTTTTGGACAGCAAACGTATACAGTATCGCCGCTTTCAAATTTATTCATTAGAAGTTCGGCCGCAAGTATATTTATAAGGTACTTCTGTATAGTGCGTTTCAAAGGACGAGCGCCATATGTTACATCATAGCCGTGCTGAAGAAGAAAATCTTTTGCATCTTCGTTTACCATTAAGGTTAAATTCTTTTCCGAAAGCATGCTGCCAACTTTTTGCAGTTGAATATCTATTATTTCTTTAAGTTCGCTTCTAAGAAGCGGTTTAAATAGAACAATCTCGTCGATGCGGTTTAAAAATTCCGGTCGGATGGTTGCCCTCAAAAGCTCGCTCAAACTAACACGCATTTCTCCCATAATATTTTCAAAATTATTATCATTTAACACGGAGAGTTTTTCTTGAATCAAATGGGAACCCAAATTCGAAGTCATTATAATTATTGTATTTTTAAAATCTACCGTCCTTCCTTGATTATCGGTTAACCTTCCATCATCAAGAACTTGAAGAAGGACGTTAAATATATCTGGGTGAGCTTTTTCAATTTCGTCAAGCAGAAGAACAGAATATGGCCTTCTGCGAACGGCTTCTGTAAGTTGTCCGCCTTCATCATAACCAACATATCCAGGAGGAGCGCCTATCAGCCGGCTTACAGAAAACTTTTCCATATATTCACTCATATCAATTCGAACCATCGCATGTTCATCATTAAACAAGTAGCCTGCTAAAGCTCTGGCTAATTCTGTTTTTCCTACACCGGTAGTTCCAATAAAAATAAATGAACCTATTGGCTTGTTAGTATCTTGCAATCCAGCCCTAGATCTGCGAATAGCGTTTGCAACTGCATAAACTGCATCAGTTTGGCCAACAACTCGTTTGTGAAGTTCTTCTTCCAAACGCAATAATTTTACTCGTTCACTTTCGAGCATTCTGTTTACCGGAATTCCAGTCCACTTAGCAACCACCTCTGCAATATCTTCAGCACCAACTTCTTCTTTTAGCATTTTGTTGCTTTTCTGAATCGATTCCAATTCTTCACTTTCTTTTTTGATATTTCGTTCGATCTGATTAATAACACCGTAACGAATTTCAGCTACTTTACCAAGATTTCCCTCCCTTTCAAATCTATCAGCGTCAGCCTTCGCTTTTTCAATATCGCTTTTCATCGCACGGATTTTGTGAATTTTATCTTTTTCAAGTTGCCAGTGAGCGCGTAAACTTGTCCGGCTTTCAAGGATTTCTGATAATTCTTTCTGAAGTTCAGTTAAGCGTGCTGCAGATTCCAAATCATTTTCTCTTTTGAGAGCCTCTTTTTCTATCCCAAGTTGTTTAACTTTTCTTTCAAGTGCATCCAGCTCCTCCGGCATCGAATCAATTTCAATTCTTAACTTAGAAGCGGCTTCATCTATTAAGTCGATCGCCTTGTCGGGAAGAAATCTGTCGGAGATGTATCTATTGGAAAGTTGGACTGCAGCAATGATTGCGCTGTCAGTTATTCTTACCCCATGATGAATTTCATACCGCTCTTTTAATCCACGTAGAATAGAAACCGAATCTTCTTCGTTTGGCTCTGGAACAAGAATTTGTTGAAACCTTCTCTCCAGCGCTGCATCTTTTTCAATATATTTTCTAAACTCATCTAGTGTTGTTGCTCCAATTGCATGCAGTTCCCCTCGCGCCAACGCTGGCTTAAGTATGTTTGCAGCGTCCATTGCCCCGTCTGTTTTTCCTGCACCAACTAATAGATGAAGTTCGTCTATGAATAATATTATTTCACCTTCGGATTCTTGAACTTCCTTTACAACAGCTTTTAATCTTTCTTCAAATTGTCCACGGTATTGAGCTCCGGCAACAAGCGCTCCCATATCGAGGGCCACTATTCTTTTGGTTTTTAAGGGCTCGGGTACATCGCCGGCTATTATTCTGTGAGCAATTCCTTCTGCTATTGCAGTTTTCCCAACTCCGGGCTCGCCAATTAAAACGGGATTATTTTTTGTCCTTCGAGATAAAACTTGCAGCACTCTTCGAATCTCTTCATCTCTTCCGATTACTGGATCGAGTTTATTTAAGCGTGCGAGTTCGTTTAAATCGCGCCCATACTTTTGTAATGATTGATAAGTTTCTTCTGGATTCTGATTTGTAACTCGTTGGTTTCCACGAATATCTTTTAGTGCTGAAAGGAAAACGTTTTTAGTCAATCCGTATTCGAGAAACATTTTTCCCGTAGTCCCTTTTTCTTCTGTCAGTGCTAATAGAATATGTTCTACAGAAACATATTCGTCCTTTAGGAATTTAGCTTCTTCAACTGATTGATCGAACAACTTGGCTGTGTTTGTTGATAGCTGTTGATTCCCAATTCCAGCGCCCGTTACTTTTGGTAATTTTTCAAGAAGTTCACCGGTTTTTATTTTCACTTGGTTTAAGTTACCGCCGGCTTTTTGGATTAAAGAAACAGCTACACTTGATTGATCTTGCAATAGGGCGGCAAGAATATGTTCTGGTTCCACAATTTGATTATTATAGTTTTGCGCAATCTCTATTGCATTCTGGACCAACTCTTGTGCTTTGACTGTAAACTTGTTAAAGTTAAACGCCATATGAATACCCAAAAATTCGTTGTTTTAATTTACTGTTCATACAAATTACTTTCTATAAAAGTTTCATACTATATAAAAAATAACTATATAGAAAAATACTATGTCGTAATAAAATGATTTTGAACTTTATTCTGTTTTTGGGGCTTCTTGTTACTGCGATGCATTTATGATAATTTTGTACTCCAAAGGAAAAAGTATGTCACAAAGTCTTTCTCAAAATGAAGATACAATAATTGCTCTTGCCACGCCCAATGGTGTTGGTGCAATAGCTATTATTCGTATCAGTGGTCCTAATGCAATTTCTTCTGTTGATAGTGTCTTTAGAGGTAAAAAGAAATTAATAGACTGCGCCTCACACACAATTCATTATGGCAAGATTGTTCAAGAGGGTGGGGAAACGATTGACGATGTTTTGGTTTCTGTATTTTCTGATGGACGTTCCTTCACAGGCGAAGATAGTGTAGAAATAAGTACTCACGGTAGCCCATTCATCTCTCAAAAAATTATTTCGATATTGCTTCAGCAGAATGTTCGTCTAGCTGAGCCGGGTGAGTTTACTAAAAGAGCTTTTCTAAACGGAAAAATTGATTTAGCACAAGCCGAAGCTGTTGCCGATGTTATAAATTCAAGAACTGAAGTTTCTCTTCGCGGCGCTCGTAACCAATTAGATGGCATTTTATCTGCAAAAATAGATTCATTACGCGAGCGACTTATTCATACATCGTCTTTGATCGAGCTAGAACTAGATTTTGCAGAAGAAGATATTCAATTCATGTCCCTTCAAGAAATTGTAAGTAACATCGATGATATTCTAGATGAACTTGGAAAACTTATTAAAACATTTTCATTCGGAAGAGTAATTCGTGATGGTGTTAACGTTGCTCTAGTAGGCCCTCCAAACTCAGGCAAATCCTCCTTACTTAATTATTTTCTAAAAGAAGCTCGTGCTATTGTCAGCGAAATTCCCGGGACCACAAGAGATATTATTCGAGAGGATTTATTTATTGATGGAATCCTGTTCAGACTTTTTGATACTGCCGGAATGCGCGACACTGAAGATCAGATTGAGAAAGAGGGGGTCAATAGAAGCAGAGTTGCGCTTCAAGAAGCAGATATAGTTTTGTTTTTAAGTGATTCTACTGTTGGATTCTCTGCAAATTTGTATGCTGAAATTCTTAAATTAAATATGACCAGTCGAATTCTGAGGGTTGCAAACAAGGTTGATATTTGTAATCCCGATCCAAAAGAATATGATGTTCTGATTTCTGCCAAAACCGGAGAGGGAATTCAAGCCCTTTTTGAGAAGCTAAAAGCAATCTCTCTTGGTTCTTCAACGTATACCGAAAAGGCTGCTATAGTGACCAACGTACGACATTACCAGTCTCTTAAAAAAGCATCAGAGGGCCTTCGATCAGCAAAAGATTCAATTGCTAGGCAGTTGACAGGCGAGTTTATCTCTGTTGATCTTAGAAATGCCGAGAACTCGCTTGGTGAGATAATAGGAAAGATTACTTCGGATGACATCCTTAATAATATTTTTGCAAAATTCTGCATTGGAAAATAATGTTTCATGTGAAACGAAATTTATGGATGAGAAATAACCCAAGTTGTTATTTACCAGTTCCACGTGAAACGAAAGGGAATAAATGAAAAGTTTTGATGTTATTGTGGTGGGTGGAGGACATGCCGGAATTGAAGCAGCTGTCGCTGCGGCAAAAATGGGTTGTTCCGTCGGCCTAGTTTCGATGGATAGAGGCGGGATGGGAAGAATGTCATGTAACCCCGCAATAGGCGGGAGCGCTAAGGGCCATTTAGTTCACGAAGTGGATGCTCTCGGTGGAGCTATGGGTCTTATAGCTGACCAGTCTGGAATTCAATTTAGAACATTGAATAAATCAAAAGGTCCGGCTGTCTGGGCTGGGCGAAGTCAGAATGAT
>JBHEKZ010000527.1:0-3130 GCA_041859025.1 Melioribacteraceae bacterium
AAACTGATTCAAATAATCGCGTAGAACTATTTTGTATTCTTCGCGAGAAGCCGGTACTCCGAGCGAATTAATTTTCACTTCTAAGTTTTTTAATCCAAGTTGGGCTATAATATCGTAAGCCATGATTATCATTTCTGCGTCAAGCAAAGCATCGTGACTGCCAAGAGCTTCAGCACCAAACTGATGGAACTGCCTGAACCTTCCGGCTTGCGGTCTTTCCTGTCTAAACATTGGACCGACATAAAACAATTTATTCAAACCTTGCTTCTTGTCTAACGAATGCTCTACAAAAGCGCGAACGACGCTTGCGGTTAATTCCGGGCGTAATGTTAAACTGTCGCCGCTGCGATCAAGAAACGTGTACATTTCCTTGCTTACGATATCAGTAGCTTCTCCAATTCCGCGCGAAAACAATTGCGTCAGCTCGAAAATAGGAGTGCGTATTTCTTTGTAGTTAAACTGTGAAAATGTTTTTTTAACAATTTCTTCTAAGTGATTCCAACGTGGAATTTCAACTGGAAGGATATCTTTTGTTCCGGTGACTGCTTTAATCATGCGCCTTCAAAATATTGTTTCTCTTCAGTTTCAAATAACTCATAAATTTCTTGAGCAGTAGTTGCTTTTGCCAGGCTCTCCCTGAACTCTTCTATATTCATCATTCTCGAAATTCTGCTTAAGAGTTTAATGTGAGGACCGACTAGATTTTCTTTTCCTACCAATAAGAAAACCAGATTTACCGGCTGATCATCAAGAGCCTGAAAGTCAATCGGATTATCGATTTTCCCAAATGCAGCGATAATTTCGTTAACGCTATTAGTTTTGGCATGAGGAATAGCAAAGCCCTTTCCAACGCCGGTAGACATAATTTTTTCTCGTTCAAGAACTGAAATTCGTATCGATTCAGTATCCTTCACGCGATCATCATTCTTAAACAAATCAATTAATTCGTTAATTGCTTCTTCCTTAGTCTTGCAACTCATCGAAGGAATGATCTTTTCGATCTTGAGGATTTCACAAATTTTCATAATTATTCACAAATTACTTAATAGGCGTGGCAAATTTAAGAAAGGGGTTCTCTTTAACCAAAACATTCTTCACTTTTAAGAAATCTTTATTCCTTGCGGGGTGAAGCCCTAACCACTAATTTGACAACGCTAAAAATTTATTATTGAGGAAATTAATGGATATTAAGAACAAAACAGTTTTAGTACTGGGTGGATGGGGATTGGTTGGCAATGCAGTAATCCGCAAACTCGTGCCGGAAGATCCTAAAAAGATCATAGTTACTTCACTTAGAAAAGAGGAAGCTGAAGATGAAGTAAAGCGTTTACAAGCCGAGTTTTCGGAAAAACCGGCAGGATACTTTGCTCCTTGGTGGGGCAATATTTTTGTTCGTCACGAATTTAAGGACAGCGATCGTTTAGCCTTACTAGAAGACGCTTCAACTCGAAAGATTTTGATGCAAGATACTATGGAAGAGTTAGGTGATGAAATTTTACATAATTCATCAATTTACAAATTGTTGATGGAATTCAAGCCAGACATTATAATTGACTGTATTAACACAGCTACCGGAATTGCTTACCAAGACCTTTACACAACGTACAGAAGAATTAAAAAAACAATAGAGAGAAAGCCTTCGGCTGAAGAGATTGCTGCTGAGACAGAAAAGCTTATTTGCACCCAGTATATCCCTCAGTTAATTCGTCATGTACAAATTATGTACAACTCAATGTACAAAGCTGAAACAAGTGTTTATGTAAAGATTGGAACAAGCGGAACGGGTGGAATGGGATTAAACATTCCATACACTCACAGTGAAGAAAAACCATCTAGAGTGCTTTTGAGCAAATCATCTGTTGCCGGCGCACATACATTACTCCTTTTCTTAATGGGAAGAACACCAGATGGCCCGATAACAAAAGAAATCAAACCTACAGCGGCAATTGCTTGGAAACGGATAGAGTTTGGTGAAATTAAAAAAGGTGGAAAACCGATTGAGTTAGTTGAAGTTCCCCTTGAACAAGCTGTTTCTTTGACAGATAAACTAAAGCTTAAGCTGGATACCAAATTCCCTACTAAAGGAACAAAGCTTAAATCAGTCTTTATTGATACTGGTGAAAACGGCACATTCTCCAGAGGTGAATTTGAAGCCATTACAGCTCAAGGTCAAATGGAATATGTTACACCGGAAGAGATTGCTGTTGATGCTATTTATGAAATCAGAGGCGGTAATACCGGTCATGATATTATCAACGCTCTCGATAATGCTACACTTGAACCAACATACAGAGCGGGCTTTATGCAGCACTGGGCTGTAGAAAAATTAGCAGAGCTTGAAGAAATCCACGATTCAAACAGCGTTGCATTTGAATTACTTGGACCTCCGAAATTATCAAAACTTCTGCACGAAATTAATATTCTTAAAGTCGTTTTTGGAGGAATGAGAAATATTATTTCTGCAACTCCTGCCGAATTATCTGCTAAAGCTTTCGAGCATTTGAAGAATGATTCCAAATTGAGAAATGAAATTATTTCTATCGGCATTCCGATTCTGCTGCCTGACGGGAAGCAATTATTAAGAGGAAACGATATTAAGATTCCTCCTTTCCGCGGCGACCATGAAATTGAGATTGATGAAGAGAGTATTGATCTTTGGGCACATGACGGATGGGTGGATCTCCGAGAAAAAAATATGAAAGCATGGCAGCTTAGACTAGAAAAAATTATCAAGGAAGCTGAAAGTATTACGATTAATGATACTAGTTCAATGCATGTAAGAACTAAAAAGTATTGGAATAATTTCGAGAAAATTGATATTGGTAAAGTCGTTGGCTGGATATTCATTCGCGAAGAAAAGGGCGAAAGAATGAAAGCTTAGTTGTACTTAGAAATAACTTCTTAAAACAGGAAATCCCGCCTAGGCGGGATTTCCTTCATATAGCCCCACAAAATTGATTTCACTAAAATTCAAGAAAAGGATCATCCCCCCTGTGACCCTTTTCTCTGAATTTGATTCTATTAGTCACAGAAGTCGGGAAGAAATATATAGCACAAACTTGGTATTATTATTAGTATCATTACCAATAAAAAGCACTTTTTTACCATATTTTGGGCAAAAACATTGGTA
>JBHEKZ010000274.1:0-2829 GCA_041859025.1 Melioribacteraceae bacterium
TGTAATTAATTTATCGGCTTTTGAATCTTACTTCAACGAAAAACGCCCCTTTTTCATAGAAGGCTCCAGTAATTATTATTTTGGCATTGGAGGAGTAAACAATAATTGGGGATTCAATTTTGGTTGGCCGGAATTGTTTTATTCTAGAAGAATTGGAAGGTCGCCGCGCGGAGTAACTTCGGATGCTGAATATATTAAATATCCATCCGAAACAAGAATTATTGGTGCGGCAAAACTAAGTGGCAAACTTGATGAGACAACAACAATAGGTGCGTTAGGTGCCGTTACGGAAAGAACACATGCCTCGCTTTGGAATAATGGAACTGCAACAAATCAAGAAGTTGAACCACTCGCTTTTTATGGTGTCTTTAGAACTAAAAAAGAATTTAATGAAGGTAATCAGTCGTTGGGATTAATGTTTACAAGCACCAACAGAAACTTTAACGAAAATAGGCTGGAAAATAATCTATCAAAAAATGCTTATGCGTTTGGGCTCGACGGCTGGACATTTTTAGATGACGATAAAGAATATGCGCTTGCTGCGGCTGTGGCAGGAACTTATGTTAATGGAACCAAAGAGTTCGTTCAAAATCTACAAAAACAAGCTTACAGATATTACCAAAGACCGGACGCTACATATTCTTCGTTTGATCCAGAAAAAACTTCCTTAAGTGGTTATTATGGAAGAATTATGCTGAACAGGCAGAAAGGAAATTTCTACATTAATTCTGCTGTAGGTTTGGTTTCTCCCGGTTTCGAACAGAACGATCTTGGTTTTCAATGGATGGCCGATAGAATAAACTTTCACACAGTACTTGGCTACCGCTGGTTTGAACCCGATGGAATTTTTAGAAATAAACAAGTTTATGTTACCTATGCAAGATCATTCAACTTTGAGGGAAATACAATTAACAATTTCATCTGGTACCGTTTAGGAACAACATTTACAAATTATTATGGATTGTACTTTGGCGGCAATGTTAATTTTAGATCCCTAAACCCAACACTAACGCGTGGCGGCCCTCTTGGCATAAGCCCGGCTTCATATTATGTCTGGGTAAATATGGAATCGGACAGCAGAGAAAAATTAATAGCTAATCTAGAAGTAGATTATTCTAAAAATGAAATCGGCGGACAGTATAGGCTGTATAATTTATCGCTCACATGGAAACCTAGTTCACAACTTACCTTCAGTTTTGGTCCATCGCTCGAAACATCTAATCCGATGCAGCAATGGGTAAAAAATGTTGAAGATCCAACGGCGGTAAATACTTACAACAACAGATATGTTTTTGCAGAGATTAAACAGAACACTCTTTCTGCAAATATTAGATTGAACTGGACATTTACGCCAACATTAACATTACAGTTATTTATGCAGCCTTTCTTTGCGGTAGGAGATTATGTTGACTTCAAGGAAATGGCTAGACCAAGAACAACCTCGTTTAATTATTACGGGGAAAATGGCTCGACGATAAATTATAGTAAGGACGGCGATGTTTTTACTGTTGATCCAGACGGAAACGGTCCGGCTAAAGAATTTTCATTCAGCAATCCGGATTTTAATTACAAATCTATTAGAGGAACGGCAGTATTAAGATGGGAAGCAATGCCGGGATCAATATTATATATTGTGTGGTCTCACGATCAGCAAAATTATGATAATGCCGGAGAGTTTTCTTTTGCGAGAGATATGAAAAATTTATGGAGAAGTGAAGGCAACAACATTTTTATGGTTAAGTTTTCTTACTGGCTGGATATGTAAACATATAGTAATTAGTAAATAGTTAGATAGTTAGAAAAAAGCCGCGCTGAATAAGAGCGGCTTTTCTATACCGTCTTCTTATAGTTCAGTATTGCCAATCCGTTAAATACAACCGCAAAAATAATTACTACAATAAAGTGATTGAGCAAATCCCAAAATCCGCTTCCTTTAAGAACCAGCATTCTCATAACTTCAATTAAATAGCTAACCGGATTAATGTAGGTTAAATAGCGAGCCCAATCCGGCATATTTTCTATTGGTGCAAATAAGCCGCCGAGTAAAACAAATATCATCATGAAAAAGTATGCGATAAACATTGCCTGCTGTTGTGTTTCTGCAAAAGTGGAAGTAAACAATCCGAAACCAAGAATTGCAATTAAGTAAATAGCGGCAAATAAATATCCCAAAAGAAAACTTCCTTCCGGAAATATTCCGTAGATGATAAAGCTAACTAGAAATCCAATTGATAAAACCACTAATCCTAAAATCCAAAATGGAATCAGCTTTCCGAGAATAAACTGATACTTTTTGATTGGAGTAACGTTTAATTGTTCAATTGTACCCGATTCTTTTTCTTTAACAATATTTAGCGAAGTGAGTATAAATCCAACAAGTGTAACAAGAAGAGCGAGTACTCCCGGGACTATAAAATATTTATAATTCATTCTTGGGTTGAACCAGTTCGAATTAGTAATTTCAATTGTTGGCTGCTGATTTATTCGCGGCAGTTGTATCCACTCAATACGTACATCGTTATTAAATTCTCTAACTATCGAGTTTGAATAAGAAACCGCAAGTCCCGCAGTTTGTCCGCTGATGGCATTAGCGGCAATCATTAGTTTTGTTTCATTTTCTCTTACTAAGTCCCACTCGAATCCATTAGGAATCTCAACTATCAAGTCGGCAACATCTTTTTCAACTATCTCCAGCGCTTTTTCGTAAGAATCCGAGAAGTTGACTAGTTTAAAATATCCGGAGGATGTGAATTTGTTAATCAGCTTTCTTGAATATTCCGAATGATCATGATCAACTATACTGAGTGTAATATTTTTTACTTCATAATT
>JBHEKZ010000309.1:0-3361 GCA_041859025.1 Melioribacteraceae bacterium
AGAATTTTCTCGTAGAAATTTTTCGAGAGCTAAATATCCGACAGCACCATGAGGGTCAACCACGTAATCACATTCTTTGAAAACGTTCTTAATCGCAACCCGGGTTTGATCATCGTTAAAAGTTGCGGAATAAATATCGTTTCTAATCTCATCGATAAAGCCTGAATACAAATCAATAATTCTTGCAAGATTACTTGGATTGCCGACATCCATTGCGTTTGAAAGAGTTTGCACAGAAGCCCGCGCATTAAAATTTCCGCTTTGAATAAACTCGGTAAATACATCATTCCTATTAGTAGCACCAATAAATTTGTAAACCGGCAACCCCATTTTCTTTGCAAGCAATCCGGCGGTTAAGTTGCCAAGATTTCCGGAAGGAACAGAAAACACAACCGGTAAAGATTTATCCGGAATCTGCTTGTAAGCCTCCATGTAATAAAAAGATTGCGGAAGCAGACGCGCAATGTTAATTGAGTTTGCGGAAGATAAGTTCATTTTATCATTAAGCTCGTTATCCATAAAAGCAGTTTTAACTAAACGCTGGCAATCATCAAATGTGCCGTCTATTTCGAGTGCTGTAATATTTTTATCAAACGTTGCTAATTGCTGCTCTTGAATTTTACTGACCTTTCCTTTTGGATAAAGAATGTAAACACTAATTCCGGGAGTGTCGTAAAATCCGTTTGCAACTGCGCTGCCTGTATCTCCGCTAGTAGCAACAAGAATATTAAGATGAGCATTTTCTTTTTGAGCAAAGTAGCCCATAGTTTTTGCCATAAAGCGTGCGCCAAAATCCTTGAAAGCTAAAGTTGGTCCATGAAAAAGTTCGAGCACAAATAAGTTATTATTAATCGCAGTTATTGGTGCGGGAAAGTTGATTGCATCAAAAACAATTTCTTCCAACTTACCTTGTGGAATTTCATCACCGGCAAAATGTCTGGAAACTTCGAAAGTGATTTCAGTAAAAGATCTTTTTTCTATGTCCACAAAAAAATCTTTTCCAAGATTTGGAACTGATTCCGGCATAAACAGGCCGCCGTCATCAGCTAAACCTTTCATCACCGCTTCTTCAAAGGAGAAGAGTTTGTTTTTCGAGTTTGTGCTATAGTATTTCATTTTATAACGATCGGACCTTTTTCATTTATTTTGGATACATAAGCTTTGCTACGGAACCCTTTCTTCTTAGCGGCTTTCTTCATTTCGAGCGCAATTTTTTCCGCTGTTTTTAGCGCGGTTGAAAACGCGAACATTGACGGACCTGAGCCAGAAATGTTGCAGTTAACCGCGCCGGAATTAAAAGCAGCTTGGCGGATTTCATCATAGCACGCAATAAGTGTTGCGCGTTTAGGTTCTGCAAACTGATCAACAATAGAACGGCCAATAAGTGAAATATCTTTTGTTAACAAACCGGCAACTAAACCGGCGGCGTTTCCCGCTTGCGCAATTCCGGCTTTAAGTTCAAAAGTTTTGTCTAATATTTTTCTGGCTTCAATAGTTTTGATAACAATATCCGGATAAACCACAGAGCAATATAAATTTATTGGATAATCGAGCTGAATAATATCAATCGGGTTGTAAGAACGTATTAAAACAAATCCACCGAACAAAGCCGGCGCAACATTATCGGCGTGAACACTTCCGCTTGCAATAAATTCTCCGGCAATAGCATGCTCAAGTAAATTGTGTTTGCTGAGCTTTAAGTTGAGAAGTTTATTTAGGGCAAAAACACCGGCAACTGCGCTGGCGGCGCTGGAACCAAGCCCGCTCCCAATTCCCATTTTTTTGTGAATCGAAACATCAAGCCCAACATTTATATTATATTTATTCAGCAATGATTTAATTGCGACGGTTGTTGTGTTTTTTTCCGGATTTAGCGGAAGTTTTCCTCCATCTCCGGAAATTTTTGAAATTCTGATTTCTTTTGAGTTGTTAATCTTTAATTCAACTTCATCGCCTGGTTCGTGAAGAGCAAAACCCATCATATCAAAACCAGGACCCACATTTGAAACGGAAGCTGGAGCGAAAACTTTAATTTTATTCATCAGATAATTCCTTGCGCTTTCATGAGTTCTGCAATCAAAATTGTTCCGCCAGCCGCACCGCGGATTGTGTTATGAGAAAGCACAACAAATTTATAATCGAAAAGAGAATCTTCACGAAGTCTGCCAACGGCAACAGCCATTCCGTTTCCTAAATTTCTATGAACGCGCGGCTGCGGATATTTATCTTCTGTGAAATAATGTATAACCGGATTTGGTGCAAATGGCAGTGCTAATTCTTGCGGAAGAGATTTAAATTCCTTCCACACTTTAATAATTTCTTCTTTGCTAGGTTTGGATTTCAATTTCACTTGAACGCATTCAGTGTGTCCATCAATAACACCAACACGGTTACACTGCGCGCTAATTTTAAAATCAGCATCAACAAATTTATTGCCGGTAACCGACCCTAAAATCTTGAGCGGCTCACATTCCATTTTTGTCTCTTCGCCGCCGATGAACGGAACTACGTTATCTATAATATCTAAACTTGGCAGACCCGGATAACCAGCGCCGGAAACAGCCTGCATTGTTACAACGTTTACAGCTTCCAAACCAAAATTATCGTAAAGCGGTTTAAGCGCAATTGCTAGTCCAATAGTTGAGCAATTTGGGTTTGTGACAATTCCGCCTTTATAATCTTGAAATTTTACCACATCAAGATGATTATAATTTATTTCAGGAATCATTAACGGGACATCCGCATCAAAACGGTGATTGCGTGCGTTTGAAATAACATAATAGCCGGCATCTGCAAAGGAAGTTTCAATTTCACCAGCAACATTTGCGTCCAATCCTGAGAAAGCAATTTTAGCATTCAAATTTGGTTCACACTTTTTAACAATCATATTCGCGTATTTTTCGGGAAGCGACGTTTGCATAACCCAGTTGGCTGCTTCTGCGTATTTTTTTCCGGCAGAACGATCGGAAGCCGCAAGCTCTGCAATTTCGAACCAAGGATGATTTAACAACAACTCAACAAAACGCTGGCCGACGCTTCCTGTAGCGCCCAAAACCGCAACTGGAATTTTTGAACTCACTTTAACCTCGCTAATAAATCTTTATGAATTGATAACAATGCTTTCGGTAAATTACTTTTTTTGATAACAAGAGAAATATTCAGCTCGGAAGAACCTTGCGCAATTGCGATGATGTTAATTCCTTTTTTGCCGAGCGCGTTAAAAACTTTTCCGGCAATGCCTATTGTGTGGCGCATCTTTTCACCAACAACAGCAATGATGGAAAGTTCTTCCTCAACCTTTACTTCGCCAATTTTTCCTTCCATAATTTCAAGCTTAAATTCATTCTCGATAACTTTTTTG
>JBHEKZ010000171.1:0-4370 GCA_041859025.1 Melioribacteraceae bacterium
AATTGACCAGGACAAATACCTTGAACTCATTGATGCAATTTATTCAGAATTAGACAACAATACAGAATTCTACATATGAGAAATCACGCAAAACTCAAAACAAATCCGGCTCCAATCATTCGATTTTACCTAAGCAAAATCCAATCTAAAAAGATAGACAAATGTGAATGGGAATTGATGGATAAGGGCAGAATGAAACAAATATTTGAAGATGCGATCCCGGTTATAAAGGCATCAAACAAACCGGAAGACGCTGAACTGGTCCCAATTATTGAAGAAAAATTAAAACTACTTATATGACTAAGACAAAAACTCGAAATCTGATTTCTGCGACATGGGCCAAAAACCCCAAAATGTGGAATTGCCTTTTTGAACTCTCGGTTGTGAGAGGCCGATTAACGCTCGATGAATTTGAGCAAATCGGAAACAAAACAAGGACAAAATCACAGGAAGGATTGGGGAACATCAAAGTGTGCAGAATGAAATTCAAAGGCTCGTTAAATTAAAATCAAATCAATCAACAATGTCAATATTACACATCAGACCAGCAGTAAGAGGCGAAAGCAAAGCAATTATTGGAATAGCCGGGACATCTGGATCGGGCAAGACTTACACTGCGCTTTTAATGGCGAGAGGCATGGTAAAGAATGCCACAGAAGTTGGCCTTCTTGATACTGAAAACAAAAGAGGGTCGCTTTATTCAGACATCCTGGATGGCCCATTTATGATTGGGGATTTATATCCTCCTTTTTCACCAAAAAGATACAGCGAAGCAATAAAAGAATTTCAGGAGGCAGGGGTTAAAGTTCTTGTTATTGATAGTGTTTCCCATGAGTGGGAAGGAGAAGGGGGGTGTGACGATATAGCAAATGCACCAAAAGCAGATGGAACTCCAAGGAAGATGCCAAACTGGATTGGCGCAAAAAGAGAACACAAAAGCTTTATGAACACTTTGCTCCAATGCAATATGCATATTATTTGCTGCATACGAGCCCGTGAAAAAACTGACTTTAAAAATCCAGATAAACCGGTTTCATTAGGCATCCAGCCGGTTTGTGAAAAGAATTTTATGTTTGAAATGACAGCTTCACTACTGATGGACAATGAAGGCAAGAGTCAGAAGTTTTTAAAAATGCCAGAATTTCTTCGAGCCACTTTCGGAGACGGCAACTCATATTTGGGAGTTGATACTGGAAAGAAAATTCTAAGCTGGATAAACAAAGGGGAGAAGGAAGATCCAGAAATCACAAGAGTAAAATCTGAAATGCTAATGGCCTGTGAGTTGGGCTTGGCAAAGGTTGTGGATATCTGGAATAAACTGAGCCCTGCCATGAAAAAGAAACTTGAAGCCCATAAGAACATATGTAAGGCTGCTGCGGAGGAATATGAGTTACAGGCGAAGCAAGCAGAACAAACACCAAAGGAAGAATTATCGGTTCGTCAATTACAAAATGGTTCTCGTAAAGTTGAAATGCCATGAGTATCTATAAAAAAATGTCAAAAGACGAAATGGACGCACATTTAAGTAATTACTTAATTAACAGCTGGTCCTTTTCCAAGATAGCGACTTTTGCACGCAATGAAAAGGCTTTCGAGATGTCTTACATATATGGCATTTACTCCAAGAAGTCTGCCACAACAGTTTCCGGAGAGGCTTATCATTATGCTCTTGAGTATTACTTCACCAGATTAAAGGAAGGTGAAAAGTTAGATATGGCAGCATTAGAAATGCTTGCTTATAATCTTATCGATGAAGTTAAAGTGACAGATTGGAAACTTCAAAAAACCACCCCAACTGTTGAGGATTGTAAATTAAAGGCGAGTTCAACCGTAACAACCTTACTTAAGAATTTCCTTGGTGAAGTTGCGACCTATGAAGAAGATGTTGCCGAGATTTTAGATGTGGAGGTTTTTTGTAGCGAGTTTTTAACGATTAATGGAGTTGATATTCCAATGCCTTGTCACTCTAAAATTGACCTGGTTGTTAAAACAAAAAGCGGATCCATTGCTATAATTGACCACAAATCTAAAACATCATACACCCCGGAGGATGAAATTGCCTTGGCAATAGGGAGGCAAGCCATAACTTATATTAAATCTTATGAGGCAAAAATAGGTAAACAGGTTGATGAGGTTTGGTTTTTTGAAAACAAGATTTCTGAAAATAGAGACAAGTCCCCTCAAATTTATCCATTCAAAATAGTTGTTGATCAGAACGCTCGGAGGCTTTATGAGGCATTGCTTTATGAGCCATTAAGAAGAATGATTAGCGCAGTTAATGACCCTGATTATATATACCTAATTAATGACAACGACAATTTTGTGGACCGGGCAGAACTGTATGACTTTTGGGCCAGAACCATGATTTGTGAGGTTGAAGATTTTAATGTAGAGGAATCCAAAAAAGCCCTGGTAAGTAAACGCCTCAAGAAGATAAGGGATTCGTCATTGGTTGCTGCCAGCCCTTCAATTATTAAAAACTTTAGAGAGAACGCCTCCACATTTATTCAATACGATTTATCAAATTCAAATATGACAACAGAGGATAAAATAGAACACTTATTAAGGACTTTTGGAATATTGGTCCGGGTGGCACACAAATTTGAAGGTTACTCAAGTAATAGTTATTTGCTTGAGATTTCTGCAGGAGTGAAAATTTCATCCATATTCGGAAGGAGGTTGGATATAGCCAATATTTTAAATGTGGCAAATGTCAGGATTTCAAATGAACTAATTGTCTATAAAGAGAAATCATACCTGGCAATTGAATTTTCAAAACAAAGGGATAAGAATTTAAATTTTGATCGAGAAGCGTTGGTGAAAAGAAGAATCCCAATAGGTAAAGACAATTTTGACAATACTGTTGTATGGGATTTAGAAAATAACTCCACTCCCCATATGCTTATATGTGGAGCCACCGGAAGCGGTAAGTCTGTTTCGATTAGGTCAACAATCCAATATGCTCAATTAGCTAAGGTTAAGAATATTATAATCCTTGATCCAAAGTATGAGTTCACAGAATACAATTCCAACAACATTACAGTGGTGAATGAGATCGAGCAAATTGAAAACACAATGGCTAAACTTGTTTATGAAATGAACGAGGCGGTTAAAAATAGATCCAAGGTAGATGTGCTGATTGTGTTTGACGAGTTTGCAGATGCGCTTGCTTCAGCCAGAAAAGGAAATGAGTTAAAAGTGTACGAGGATGTTTCAGTAGGTGTTTATTCCAATGGCTCGCCAAAATACAAGCGTGAATGTGTTGATGAATTAAAATCACTCGAAGAAAATCTTAGAATCTTGCTACAAAAAGGGAGGTCTGTTGGTTTCAGAATAGTTGCTGCCACACAAAGGGCATCAGTTAAAGTAATTACCGGAGACGCTAAAGTGAACTTCCCGGTTCAAGTATGTTTTAGGGTTCCAAAAGAAACAGATTCAAGAGTGGTTATAGACGAAGCAGGAGCCGAGTCTTTGGCAGGCGCAGGAGACGGATTAATGAAGTCCCCTGAGTATTTAGGAGTTGTTAGATTTCAGGCATATTTATCTTAAAATATGGACCCCAAAGTATTATTCATTTACCGGGAGGATATCGGAGGCAAAACAGATTGGATGCCTGAGAGTCGAAGCGCAATGCAAGAGGCGTTCAGGCTTCCCATCGGGGTTTATAAATTGGTCCTAAGCAAAGTAAAAGCGATCAGAAACAGCAGATACAAGTATCATTTTGGACACTTACTTCCAATGATTGCTGAGTACATGAATCGCAAAGGAATCAACCAGATTTTAGACCCCATGACAGGGGAGTTATTACCGATTGATATTGAGAATTTGCACAATTATCACAAGCAAGTATATAACCCTTGCTTGGTAAAGAATATCCTTAAGCGAGAGGATGCCAGGGGGAATACACCAGAATTTATTCCAATCCCAATGAGTACAACCAAGCTGTCGGATAGCGATTTCATCGACACTTACGAGGAAAGAATTATCGCTGAGTATGCCAATGCTTACGGCATCGAGTTCTTAAGCAGGGAAGAATTTTCAGCATTATCAAAAGACCGCAAATCATCCAAGCAGATAGTGGATATGCAGATCGAATTACAAGAAATTTAAAACTCAAAATAATGAACAAACTCACATTTTTAGAAAGTAAAATAACAAAGGTGGTCCGGGAGACTATCGAAGGAACTAAGCCGAGAAAAGAGAAAAAATCACATCGTGGGATTAGGGTAGATTCAATAGTAATCGCAGCCGGATCAAGCAGGATAATAGTTAATCCTGAGCAGGACAATGAACAATGCCGAAAGTTTGAAGCCTTTCCAACGGCCTCAAAATGGCTACAGGAGTATAAGAGGCTTTCCTTAATGCAATTG
>JBHEKZ010000599.1:0-2877 GCA_041859025.1 Melioribacteraceae bacterium
CAAAAAATTATTTGTTGATAAACTACGAGTACTATTAATCATCATTCCTTCACTTCCGTCAAAAATTTTATCTCTCTGTGAAGCATTGTAACCTTAAGCGGAAGCTTGCCTACAAGCTCACCGTCAGCTTCTATGTAACAAGGCTCACCTATCGGCTCAATGTTCATGCTTTCCGTTTCGCCGTAAGCAATTCCCGGATGCTTTAAATAAGCACACTTTCTTAGTTTGCCTACATTTCTCAAGTAATCGAACAAACTTACATCTCCGGCAAGAGTGAGCGCCATTTTACCATCATTTATTTTTGCGTGAGGCGCAATTCCAAGTCCGCTGCCAAAATACTTTGCGTTGGCAAAGCTGAGCAACAGAACGTTTCCTTCGTAATTAAAATTAGCTGAGCTTACTTTAACTTGTTTCTTTCTGTAATTCAAAAATGATTTTACCGTTGCCGAATAATAAGCAACGTTGGGTCCGTAGGCTTTGTTGCCTTCGTTAACCCGCTTTGCAACTTCAGCATCCAGACCAACGCCCGCAATGTTGTTGAAGTAAACAGTTGTGTTGTTTCCATCCAAATCTCTGCATTCTATTTTGCCAATATCCAAATCGATAAAGCTACTGCTGGAAATTAATTTATAGAGATAAGAAATTTTTCCGGAGAGATTTAAGGTTCGCGCAAAATCATTCCCGCTTCCCACCGGAAGCAGTCCAATAATTAAATTCTCTCTCTGTTTCTTAGGAACTTGCATAATGCCGTTCACAACTTCATGCATCGTTCCGTCTCCGCCCACCGCTATTAAATAGTCGGTTCCGGAGTTGGCAATTTTTTCTGCAAAGTCTTCTGCCGATTTACTTGTTTTGGTTATGAAGTAGTCTGTAACAAATTCTCTTTCCAGATACTTTTCGGATTCATACTGAATTCTATGTTTTCGTAAGTGCTTTCCGTGGAGAACAAAGGTGATTTTTTTCAAAGCAATTCCTTGGCAGAGTTCTGAATGTTATTTCTTAAAGTATGCTTTCATTGGTAAAAGATAATAATCTATCCACCCTTGTTTATAGCTGCTTTGTCCTTTAGGTATTTGACTGTGCGTAATCGTTACTTTGCATCCGCCCGGAACGTCTTCAAAATCTACAACAAGCAAGGAATCTAGATCGTTCTCGGCAAACTCAGAAGCGCGCCATGCTTGAATGATTCTTTTATCCTTAACAAGTTCCAGATTTTTTCCGGTGATGTAGCCATCCCACGCTTTAAACTTTCCGCCGATTTTTGACGAGGTGAACGCCTCGCCGCCAGTCATGTCCGTGTGTGTCTGGCTTGAAAGCCATGCTTTGTAAATTACTTTTGCGGGAACCGGGAACTTTGCGGAAACTTTCAATTGATTAGACATTGGCTAACCTTCCAAAATGTTAATTTCATAATAAAGGATAAGTAAGAAATCAGCAAGTCGCTTTCGGAAAGTTATCCGGCTCTTTCCTAATTTGTGTGTAATAAATATAAGGTATTGCTGCTTAGCGGCTTAACGGGAATATTTTCTCGCAAAGACGTAAAGACGCGAAAAACAACATGAATCCTATTTCTAATTTCTTCTACCCGAAATCTATTTGCGTAGCGGGTGCATCAACAAAAGAAAAGAGCATCGGCTACGAAATTTTGAAAACTATCAAAGTTTACAATTACACAGGAAAGGTTTTTCCGGTTAATCCCAAAGCCGATGACGTGCTCGGCTACAAATGCTTTCATACAATTGAAGAAATTGATGAGCCAATTGACCTGGGAATTATTGTTGTTCCAAAACAATTTGCCGAAGAAACTGTTGATGTATTTCTAAGCAAAAATGTTAAGTCGATAATTCTAATTACTGCGGGTTTTAAGGAAACCGGTAAAACCGGCGAAGAAGTTGAAAAACGAATTGTTCAAAAAATTAAAAACGCCGGTGCAAGAATGGTTGGTCCAAACTGCATGGGCGTTATCAATACTCTTGATGAAGTAAAACTCAACGCAACTTTTGTAGCCGAGAAACCGGAAACGGGTGCTACGGGATTTCTTTCTCAGAGCGGCGGACTTGGTGCCGCGGTGCTAAACTCACTTCGCGAGTCCGACATAAAGTTTGCTCACTTTGTAAGCGTTGGAAATAAAGGTGATTTGAACGAGAACGACATTCTTCATTTTTGGCAAGAAGACGAAAACATCAAAACACTTACGTTTTATCTGGAGAGTTTTATCAACGGTGAAGAGTTTGTACTTCCATTTGCCAAAGGAGAGATTACCAAACCGGCAATTGTTTTGAAAGCCGGAAAATCTCAAATTGGAATGAAGGCGGCGTCATCTCACACCGGCGCATTAAGCAGTAAAGACAAAGTTGTTGATGCCTTGCTAAATCAATTTGGAATTGTACGCGCAGAAACTTTGAATGAATTGTTTAACACAGCAAAAGGATTCGAAAATTTCCCGCTGCCGAAAGGTAATAAAATTGCAGTTGTAACAAATGCCGGCGGACCGGGAATACTTTGTGTTGATTCTCTGGAGAAACAAAATCTTACGCTCGCAAATTTTTCCGAAGAAACGAAAAACAAACTGCGCGAGTTTGTTCACCCGGAAGGAAGCGTTGAAAATCCTGTTGATCTTTTGCCGGGTGGAAATAAAGACAGCTTCAAAAGTGTGATTGAAATTGTTTGTGCTGATGAAAGCGTTGACGCTGTTATCTCTCTCTTTGTTGAACCGGTAATGGTTGAACCTTTTTCTGTTGTAGAGAGCGTTTCTACTATTATAAACGAGAAGCCTATTATTCAAGCTGCATTACCGCTTCCAGAATTCTGGCAAAAGTATAGAACTGAGAGCGCGAAGAAGCTTCCTCTGTTTAGAAATCCGGAAGACCCGGCCGA
>JBHEKZ010000433.1:0-4395 GCA_041859025.1 Melioribacteraceae bacterium
TTTGCGAGCTCATCCTTAATTTCCGGAAAGTACTGACCAACTTTTCTCGCCGTTTCTACAAAATTTGGTTTTAAGTAAGAATAGAAATCTTTTGCAATAGGATAAGCTATTGCGATTAGTAAATAAATAATCGAAAGCGAAGCCCATAGGAAAAATAAAACAGTTCGAGTAGTGCTGTCTAGATTAAGCAAAGCTTCAACTGAAACAAATAAAAACAATCCAGAACACAAGGCAGTAATCCAAACAAATAATTTGTTTAAACCGTCTCTACGCTTTTCCCGCTCTGCTACTGCGCGAAGTTTATTTTGTATTTCCAGTAAGTAGCTGTTCATTCACTTTTCGTAATAAAAATTTCAGTTCATCAACGCCCAAACAACTATGTTTGTTCCAAAGCGGAGCGCCTCTTCCCGTTTTTCGGGGGGATCTTTATGAACTTCCGGATCAACCCAGCCATCGCTGGGATTGCTTTCAAAGGTGTAGTAAACACAAAGCCGTTTATCAACGAATAAACCATAGCCGCGCGGCGGGTTCTTATCATGTTCATGTGTTTTGGGCGGACCGGTTCTAAAATCAAACATGCAATTATAAAGTCCGTAACTAAAGGGAAGTTCTAGCAAATCTTTTTCCGGAAAAACTTTTTTCATTTCACGCCGGAAAGCTTTGTCGAGCCCATAATCATCGTCAACATAGAGAAAGCCCCCGTTTTCTAGATAGGATCTCAGCTTTTTTGCTTCTGCATCCGAAAAGACAATGTTACCATGACCCGTAATGAATAAGAATGGATAAGCAAAAATATTTCCGGTAGATAAATCTACAAACTCGTACTTGGGATTTGTTTTTATGTTAGTATTCTGTGCTACGAACTTGAGCAAGTTTACTTCAGCGGAAGGATCGTTGTACCAATCACCTCCTCCATTGTATTTAACACGCGCAATTCTAAAACGGGAATCGTCTTGTCCGAACAAAACAAGCGGAAGCAAAACGAGCAAGCATATTTCGATTTTTCTTAACATTTAATCCGTTTATTTACTCGCATAAAATAAAGATTTCATTCTCCCTATGCATGGGTAAATCTTTTGCCGGTTTTTTGTGTTTAGTTCAAGGCTTTCCTTAATTTTGATTAAAACAAAAGGAAGCAGAAAATGAAATTTGGAAAATTCCTGGTTCTTTGGGCAATGGTTTTGACTGGAGCCGTACTAGCTCAATCAGTTCAGTTTAGTGATTACTTTGTTGATCAGACGATGCGCATTGATTATTTCCATATTGGAGATTCTTCTACGGAGATTGTAACAGTTGATCATATTTACCAGTATGGGATTTGGGCGGGCAGTACAAAAAACTTGATTGATAATTTTAATAATGGCGCATACTACTTCAAAGTATACGATGCCGCATCCGGCAAACTTATTTATTCGATCGGGTTCGACAGCTATTTCAAAGAATACCAAACAAGTGATGAAGCCTCGAAGGGAATTAAGCGTACATACCACGAAAGCGCAATCATTCCATTTCCCCAAAACAAAATTAAGTTTGTGCTGGAGAAACGGGATAAGCAGAATAAACTAAACGAAGTTTTCTCAACAGAAATTGATCCTGCGGATTTATATATCATCAAAGACAATGTGAAGGATAAGGCTGTTAAGGTTTACAAATCGCATATAAGCGGCGGCCCGCATGCTAAAGTTGATGTTGTAATATTAGGCGACGGTTATTCTGCAAATGACCAGAAGAAATTCGAAAAAGATTTAAAACGTTATACCAATCTTTTAATCAGTCAAGAACCATTTAAGAAGAATAAAGACAAATTCAATATTTATGGAGTTTTCAAAGCATCGGAAGAAAGCGGAATTGACGAGCCTGGCGCAAACATTTACAAGAACACAACGTTAAGCACTACATTTTATTCGCTTGGTTCGGAGCGTTACGTTTTAACGGAAGACAATAAATCTATGCGCGATCTCGCGGCTCACGTTCCTTACGATGCTATCTATATAATGTGCAACTCGCCCCGCTACGGCGGCGGTGGAATCTATAATTTCTACTGCACTTTTGTTTCCGATAATCAATTCTCTCCATACATCTTCTTGCATGAGTTTGGTCATTCATTCGGCGGATTAGCTGATGAATATTATACAAGTGATGTGGCCTATAATGAATTTTATACAGCCGGACTAGAACCGGTAGAACCAAACATAACACGCGCGCTTGATCCCAAGAATGTGAAATGGAAAGAATATTTATCTGCAGGAATTGATGTTCCTACTCAATGGGAAAAAGAAAATTATGATAAGATGGATTTAACATGGCAAAAGGAAAGGAGAGAGTTGAATAAGAAAATTGCCGAGTTAAAACGTGCCCGCGTTTCACAAAAAGAAATTGATGCAGTACAAAATGAATATAATTCTAAAGATAAACTTCACAGCGATGAAGTTGATCAATATCTAATGAAAAGTAAGTATTGGAATAAAGTTGGAGTGTTTGAAGGAGCCGGTTATTCTTCCAAAGGAATGTACCGCTCTATGCTGGATTGCCTGATGTTCAGCAAAGGAACAAAACCATTTTGCAAAGTCTGCGAAGAACACGTTGCAAAAGTGATTAATCATTTTTCAGAATAAGGAGCTGAATGAAAGTATTCTATCTGAATAATCCGGCGTCGCACGGCGGGCAAGGCGCAAAATATTTTTCGTTGATAAAGAGTGAGTTGAATAAAAATAATATTAATGATGAAGCAGTTGAAACTAAATATGCCGGTCATGGAACAGAGTTAATAAAGAATTTAGACTTCGCTAAGTACGATGCAATTGTTGTTTCCGGCGGCGACGGAACATTATTTGAGACTATAAATGGATACTTTGAAAATAAATCAGCTAAGCGAATTCCTATTGGCGTAATTCCAACAGGGCGGGGAAATGCATTTGCGCGCGATCTTGATCTCCATCCTGAAAACTGGAAGGAGGCTGTTAAAGCCGTAGCAGATAGGAAGACAAAAATGGTTGATGTGGGAATATTCAGAACGAACAACAAACCGTTTTATTTTATAAACATACTCGGTTTTGGTTTTGTAACGGATGTAGCAAAAACAGCCTTCAAGCTTCGTGTACTTGGGCATCTTTCCTATATACTTGGAGTTTTATACCGCACAATTTCGTTGAAAGCCTATAAATTGAAAATTGAGATAGACGGAAAAGTTTTGGAAAGAGAAAATGTTTTTGCTGAAATTTCAAACACGCGTTATACTGGAAAAGATTTCTTAATGGCTCCATCAGCTACTCTTGATGATGGTTTGCTTGATGTAACATTGTTGAATAAAGTTACCAGAATTAGACTTTTACAAGCACTCCCTAAAATTTTTACCGGCGATCATGTAAAGATGAAGGAAGTAGAGTGCTTCAAAGCAAGGCACATAAAAATTGAAACGGAGCCGAACAAACTTCTTACACCCGATGGACAATTAATGGAATCGACACCAATCGAGGTTGAGTGTTTGGGTAAGGCTATAGAAATATTCGCAAAATAATTTTCGCCTTTAGGATAGGAGAATTTATGCTGAAGAAAACATTTGTTTACATTTCTATTCTGCTCGGTTTAATGTTTTGTAGTAGCATATTCGCTCAGAATATTGGCGATCAAGTTGATGTAAGTTTGGATTTTCAAAAGCTGGAATCAACTTACTTTGTTGGCAACAGAATAAGCGAATTTAATGTAACAACCGGTGCCGGTTCTCTAGAATGGCGAAGGTTTGTAAGACAACCTAATCTTTCGTTTAATAAAATTGATCTTGGATTCACCCCTTCCCAAAGTAATGAGTTTCCTGCTGCCGCTTTTGATGAAAATCCAATATTGCCGATTGAGGTAAGCTTTGTTTCTCCGAGAACAGTTAGAATCCGATTTTCAACTCGCGCGGTTCCATTTGATAATCAGCCATCGCCTATGCTTGTCGGAGAAGCGTCAAAAGACAATTCGTGGAAAGTAATTCAAAATGATAGTGTTGTTGTTTACAAAAGCGAATATGGAATATTGAAAATCATAAAGTCACCATGGCATATTGAGTTTTATGATTCAAAAGGAAAATTGTTAACACGTACCAACAACATAAACGATTCGAAATCTTTTACACCGCACATTCCATTTTCATTTATTCGCCGTTCAAGTGATTTGGGCCGGACTACAGCCGCCAGCTTTCAACTTTCTTATGATGAAAAAATTTATGGATGCGGCGAGTCTTTTACTCGCCTAAATAAGCGTGGGCAAAAAATAATTCTCTATACTCGCGACGCGAATGGAGTTCAGAACACACGTATGTACAAACCAATTCCATTTTTCTTAAGCAGCAATGGTTACGGAATGTTTGTTCATACCAGCACACCGGTAACTTTCGATTTTGGTCACACATAT
>JBHEKZ010000587.1:0-7377 GCA_041859025.1 Melioribacteraceae bacterium
AAGCCTCGCCAATTAAAAGGATGAATATCTGGATGATAAGGACGAAGCGGAGCTGGTCCTAAAAATAAATCCCAATCCAATGTGGAAGGAACATCTGGAGTTTCTGTGGGACGTTTCAAATCACCTTGAGGCCAGATTGGTCTGTTTGTCCAAACGTGAACTTCGTTTATATCGCCGATAGCTCCGTCGGCAATCCATTCATTCAGTAATCTTGCTTCTTCGCCAGCGTGACCTTGATTACCCATTTGAGTTACAAGGTTTTTTTCTTTTGCAACTTCTGCTAATCTTCTTGCTTCGTAAATTGTATGTGTTAATGGTTTCTGAACAAAAACATGTTTACCTAACTTCATAGCAGCCATAGCAATAATTGCGTGTGTATGGTCCGGAGTAGAAATGACAACTGCATCAATATTTTTTTGTTTTTCGAGCATTACTCTGTAATCTTTATAAAAAACAGCATTCGGGAAGTCTTCTTTAAGTTTCGGATTTAATGTTTCGTCAACATCACAGAACGCAACAAGATTTTCTCCGGCGCAAGCGCGTGCATCCGAATTACCCTTACCGCCAATTCCAACAACAGCAATGTTGAGCTTATCATTTGGTGATTTTCTGTTAAAACCATATAAACCGCTTGGCAAAATCGTAAATGCTGCCGCAGCCATACCCGTTTTAGCAATAAATTCTCTTCTGCTTAATTGATTGCTTTGGTCTGGTGAAATCTTTTTCTCTTTTTCCATTTTGTTCTCTTTGTTTGAGTGGAAATTATTTATTAGTAAGAAATTTATGTGGCTTAGAATAAGCTGGCGAGAGTTTATGTAAGAAAGCTGTTTTCATTTGTACCGAAGTTTTGAATGATATTTCAATTATTGGTTTATAAGGCTTTCACTAACAATCTAAAATTATCTAAAAATACTTTTTGAACCCAAATTTTTCTTAGAAAAATTTTATGACTGGTAAAAGGATAGTATAATACATAGTGTGGAAAAAGAATGAACATCTTCTTTATTCATTTTAACATATGAACTGAGATGGAAAAATAGCGATTCGGAAAAGAGAAAATGAAAATCACTTTTTATTGGTTTCTTGTGTTAATGCAAATTTGATATATTTGTCCAAGAAATGTAACAACACGATTTGGCAGTTCAGTATAATTGAATAGATTCCTTTAGATTAACAAATAATTCATTTTATTCTTTTCGTTAAAGGAGCTTTGCATGAATGTTCAAGTCCGTTTATCAATTATGATGTTTCTTCAATATGCCATCTGGGGCGCGTGGTATGTAACTGTTGGAAATTACATGGGTGCAATTGGAATGTCTCATGTAATTCACTGGGCATACACTGTTAGCCCAATAGCCGCAATAGTTTCTCCTTTCTTTCTCGGCATGATTGCCGATCGTTACTTCGCTACAGAAAAAGTTTTAGGTGTTCTTCATATTATAGGTGGACTTGCAATGTTTTTTGCACCATTTGTAGCTGAAGGAACAAATGCTTCACCGACTTTCTTTATCATCCTACTTCTTATTAATATGTTATGCTATATGCCAACAGTAGCGTTAACCAATTCTTTGGCATTTCATCACATGACAAATCAAGAAAAACAATTCCCAATTATTCGCGTGTTTGGTACTGTTGGATGGATTGTGGTTGGAATCATTGTCAGCAAAGTTTTAGGTGCAGATGAAACCGCAGTTCCGTTAAAGATTGCGGGTGTTTTAGGTGTTCTTATGGGATTCTTTAGTTTTGTACTTCCACATACACCTCCTTCGAATAAAGGCGAAAAAGTTACTGCGCGTCAAATTCTTGGTATCGATGCTCTTAAGCAACTGAACACCAGACCATTTATTGTGTTTATAATAAGCGCTTTTTTAATTTGCATTCCTCTCTCTGTTTATTATGCGTACGCTCCGGTGTTTGTTAACGGTAGCGGAATAGAAAACCCGGCATTCAAAATGTCTTTTGGACAAATGTCTGAAGCATTCTTCATTCTGATTATGCCTTTGTTATTCTCTTATATTGGAATTAAGAAAATGCTTTTAACAGGAATGGCTGCTTGGGTTCTGCGTTATGTGTTGTTTGCTCTCGGCGCACCGGATACAATTGTTTGGATGATTCTAACAGGTATTATTCTTCATGGAATTTGTTATGATTTCTTTTTTGTTGCCGGATTTATTTATGTTGATAAGAAAGCAACAAACGAAATTCGGGGACAAGCACAAGGATTTGTTGTACTTGCTACTTATGGTTTAGGAATGTTGATTGGTTCTCAAGTTGCCGGTTATCTGTTTAACGGAATGATTACTGCAACAGGCAAGGAAGCCTTAGTACAGTGGCAAAATTTCTGGTGGGTTCCGGCAATTCTGGCGGCTGTAGTTTTAGTATTCTTTGCAATTTTCTTTAATGATAAGGAAGTGGATAAACAGCCGGTATAAAATTTATATATCGCAATTGTAATTATTCAAAAATGATTTTAAAATATTAGTGGAGGTAATAATGGCAGAAAGAATTGGCGTTGGAATGATTGGTGCCGGTTTTAATGCGCAGTTTCATATTCGGTCATGGGTTTCTGTCCGTGATGCAGACATTAATGGAATTTTTGATAGAAATACCGAAAGAGCACAAGAAGCGGCTTCGCTTGCTAAAGTGCTTAATGTCGGACAGCCGAAAATATTTAGTTCTGTTACAGAAATGGTTGCCGATCCTAACATTGATGCAATCTGGATTTGCTCGCCAAACTTTACCCGTATTGAAGTGATGGAAGAGATTGTAAATGCTGTTGAATCGGGCAAAGGAAAGTTAAAAGGTGTTGCTTGCGAAAAACCACTCGGTAGAAATGTTGCCGAGGCAAAGAAAATGGTTGAACTTGTTAAACGTGCCGGATTGTTGGACGGCTATCTTGAAAATCAATTGTTTGAGCCGACTGTACAGCGTGGTAAAGATGTTATCTGGAAGCGTGGTGCTTACTCTGCCGGCAGACCATACTTAGCTCGTGCAGCAGAAGAACATGGCGGACCTCATTCACCTTGGTTTTGGGAAGGAACTTTGCAAGGCGGCGGTGTGATGAATGATATGATGTGCCACTCCGTTGAAGTAGCAAGATTTCTTTTAACTGATCCCACAAAACCAAGAACATCTTTAACTCCGGTTAAGGTAACGGCACATGCAGAAAATTTGAAATGGCAAAGACCTCACTATGCCGATATTCTGAAAAACAATTCTGCCGGAAAATTGGATTATAAAAATCGTCCCGCAGAAGATTATGCACGCTCTGTTGTTGAATATGTTGATGATGCCGGAGAAAAATTAATTGTAGAGACATCAACTTCCTGGTGCTACGTTGGCGCTGGTTTACGTTTAAGTATGGAATTGCTTGGACCTGAATATTCAATGCAGATTAACACTCTAGATACCGATCTCAAAGTTTTCTTCAGCAGAGATGTACGCGGAAAAGTTGGAGAAGATTTGGTTGAAAAGCAGAATGCTGAAATTGGGTTGATGCCTGTAGTCGGCAACGAAGAAAATACATATGGCTACGATGTTGAAAACCGTCACATGGTTCGTTCTTTCATAGAAGGAAAGAGACCAATGGAAAATTTTGAAGACGGATTAAACGTTACGGAATTGTTAATGACGGGATATATGAGTGCTGAGCAGGAAAAGACAATAGTTTTTCCGCCCCCAAATTTAGACACTTTTGTTCCTAAGGTTGCCAAAGGTGAATGGAATCCGCGTTCAGATAAATGATAATACAAAATTTGAAATATCAAAAAAGAGGTTTACATGTTAAACGTAAGAAAGATGCTCGTTGCAATGATACTTTTTGTTTTCGCATACAGCATTCCGGCGCAGCAGATGAAAGAAGAAGTTGATTACAAGAATGTTAAACTCCGCGAGTTCAAAGTTGCAGTCCAATGCTGGACATTCAGAAAATTTACTTTTGTTGAAACTCTTCAAAAAGTAAAAGAACTAGGCGTAAAATATTTGGAAGCGTATCCGGGACAAAAACTTGGCGGAGACGATCCAAATGCAGTTTTTAATTATGATATGAGCGAAGCAAATGTTGCATTTGCAAAGAAGAAATTAGATGAAGCCGGAATTAAGTTAGTGAATTTTGGTGTTGTCGGTTTCGATAACACAGAAGAAGCAACTAAGAAGGTATTTGAATTCGCTAAGACAATGGGAATTCAAACAATAGTTACTGAACCAAGTGTGGATGATTTCTCTCTTCTTGAAAAATTTGTGAAGCAGTATGGAATTAATATAGCAATTCATAATCATCCTGAACCTTCAAAGTATGCAAGACCGCAAGTTGTCGTTGATCATATTAAAGGATTGGATTCGCGTATTGGTTCTTGCGGCGATACCGGACATTGGATGAGAACTTCTGTAAATCCAATTGACGCGCTCAAAATGCTCTCTGGAAGAATGATTGAACTCCACTTAAAAGATTTGAATGAATTCGGAAATAAAGAAGCCTATGATGTTCCGTTTGGAAGCGGCAAAGCTAACATTCATGATATTCTTGCGGAACTTACTTTGCAAAATTTTCAAGGCTACTTAGTTATTGAACATGAAAACGCAAAGGAAGTTGATAATCCATCTCCATCTATTAAAAAAGGTTTGGAATACATAGATGGAATTACTTACTACAAAGGTTTTCAAGAACTTCTGAGTAATAATGGGAAAAGGTATGAAAAACATGGTTGGAACCATTACGGTCCGGGCTACTTTGAACTTGATCCCAAAACCGGCGTTATGACATCAAGCGGCGGAATGGGATTATCTTGGTTCAGTCAGAAAAAGTATGGCGATTTTATTCTCGATCTCGAATTCAAATGTTTAGCGCCAAAAACCAATTCAGGTGTTTTTCTTCGCGTTCCGGAATTTGTAACAAGCGATGATTATATCTATCACTCATTTGAAATTCAGATTGATGACGCTTCCGATCCGAAACATCAAACTGGTGCAGTTTATGATGCAGAACCTGCAAAGGAAAAAGCATTTAAGCCTACCGGAGAATGGAATCATTACAGAATTTCTTTTATTGGTGATGTAATTACAGTTGTATTAAATGGTAAAGAGATTGTTAATTGGAAAGCTGAGCCACGCGGAAAGATTAAAGATTTTGCAAAGGAAGGTTATGTCGGTTTGCAAAACCACGATAGCGATGCAAAGGTTTGTTTCAGAAATATTTTTATAAAAGAGGTTAAGTAATAAGAATTAAGAAAGTCCCGAAGCGATTCGGGACTTTCAGTTTTAAGTCGGCTCATCTCAATTTCAGAAAATCCCCATCAACAATTAAAAGCTTAACTCCATTTTCGCTTATCGAACGGTGAGAGCTTAGCTCATCAGAAACAACGTAAGTCATACCTTCTGTAAGTAAAAATTTCTCTCCGGTTTTTTGTTCAGTTATAACTTCACCTTCAAGGCAGTGAACAATGTGTCCTTTCTTGCACCAGTGATCTGCCAAATACCCAGCTGAATATTCCACTATTCTAATTCGCAAACCTGGTAGTTGCAGTGTTTGCCAGAACGCAATTCCTGTTTCACCTGTGTACTCAGTTTTTGAAATTGTATTCCAATCAATTATTCGAAAAGGAATGTTTTGTTCATTCATAATCTGCTCACAATTGTCATGTTCTGGTGATTGCAAACATCTTTCCCTTCAGATGTAAACATAAAATCAATTCTGTTCTTGTAGAACTCGGTAATTTTTCCGCGTACTATCTTTAGAGTGCTGTTCATAAATTTATTTTGTTCAGTAAAGCCTTCTCCAAGTACAGCTATCGCACTGGGTATCCATCTTTCCGGGAATTGTCCTTCCAGTTCGCCACCGGATTTGAATTTGTTAACTTCACTTTCCAGTAATTTTAGTACAGCCCTTTGCCCTGATTCTTCACGCTGATTAAGTTTATTGTCTTTCAACCATCTCAGCAATGCTTCTTTGTTCAGAACAATAAGTGCAGCAGTATATGGCGACTGATTATTGTATAGCATTACTTGATCAATGTATTGAGATTGTTCAGTTATTGCCTCTTCAATTCCTTCCGGACTATATTTCTCTCCATCGCCGCTAATCAAGAGACTTTTGAACCTTCCAAGTACATAAAGGAAGCCATCGTTGTCCAAATAGCCTAAGTCACCGGAATATAGCCATCCATCTCTAATTGTCTCTTTAGTGGCTTGTTCGTTTTTCCAATAGCCAACCATTACATTTTCGCCTTTGACAACAATTTCACCTTTTTCACCGATTGGTAATTCGTAACCATCTGCATCACAAATTTTAACTGCGAGATCGGCAACTATTGCGCCGGAAGATCCTAGTTTATGTTTTTTAGGAACATTGGCGGAGATGACAGGAGCCGCTTCAGTTAATCCGTAACCTTGTAACATTGGAATTCCGATTGCATAAAAAAAGTGCTGTAATTCAACATCCAGCAAAGCGCCGCCGCCGATAAAAAATTCCAATCTTCCGCCAAAGTTTTCCCTAATCTTGCTGAAGAGAATTTTATCATAAAGCGCATAAAGCGGCTTCAGAAACTTTCTAGTTCCTTTCCCCTTATCCCAACCGAGTCCATTATATTTATAAGCAGTGCTAAGTGCTTTTTCAAAAAGTTTTTCAGCAACTTTACCTTTGCTCCTCACTCCATTTTCAATATTCTTTCTGAAATTTTTAGCTAGAGCCGGAACACTAAGCAAAAAGCTTGGTCGGATTTCCTTAATATTTATTGGGACGTTTTTTAATGTTTCAAGAGGTGTCTTACCTTGCTGAACAGATGCCATGCTTGCGCCATTCATCATTAAAGTATAAATGCCGGCAGTGTGAGCAAACGCGTGGTCCCAAGGTAACATTAAAAGTGAAACATAACTTTCCGGTACATACAACAGTTTTGATGATTGTTCAACATTAGAAGTATAGTTTCTATGTGTAAGAATAATCCCTTTGGGATCGGCTGTAGTTCCGGATGTGTAACAAATATTTGCGTAATCATTTTCTGAAATTGATTGCCAGCGATCGTCAAATATCTGTTGAGAGGTAGATAAATAGTTCTCACCATCCTTCAATATATCTAGAAATAATATTTCATCAGATTCAATTTTGTCGGTGTGGTCTAGCAAAATGGTTTTTTCGAGATCGGGTAAATCGTTCTTAATTTTTCTAATCTTTTCTAAATGATTCTGAGAAACAATAACCATTCTGCAGCCCGAATGCGCCAAGCGGAACTTGAGATCAGAAAGTTCTTCAACTTTAGTAGAAATTGGAACATTAATCGCCCCGGTATATAAAATACCCAGTTCACTAATTACCCAATAATTTCTTCCTTCAGAGATCAGTGCTAAGCGGTCACCTTTTTTTATACCTTGACTAATTAATCC
>JBHEKZ010000049.1:0-2526 GCA_041859025.1 Melioribacteraceae bacterium
ATTGAGAACAGTTGCTCAACTTGAATATTTACGCGACGTAACTTACCGCAACAATGCCTTCTTGGCGGATAATTATTACAGCAGACTGGAACAACTAAATCAACCAATCCTTCTCAAGCAGATAACTATGAAGCATTGAGATTGGCTTTCAGCAACGGACAAAAAAACACATCAAATACTTTCAAAGCTCTTAATGATCCTTATTTAATAGCCCGTAAAAAAGATTTTGAAAAGAAAGCTCAACGTTATGTAGCTTCGGATCCACAGTTGACAAAAGAATATGGGCATGTTTGGAAAACAATTGAAGGAACACGCACAGAACTAAAACCAATTGAAACCAGACTTGCAGCATTTACAGTTAATCCAACAAACTCATCCCGCTACATGCAGATCGGAAACGCGTTAGTTGCCTACGCTAAATTCCAGCAATTACCTGAAGATCAAAAGAAAGCAATTCTTGATAGACAAGCTCAGATGCCGCGAATGGGCGGAATGCGCGGAGGCGGTGCCCAGCAAGGATTTAGCGATAATCTCTATCCGGATAATTGGGATCCGATTCTTGAAGAAGCAAAGCTTGAAATCAACATTGACTATATAACTATGAATCTTGGAAAGAATGATGCATTAGTTGGAAAGTTCTTTGAAAGAAAACCGGGTAAAGAAGCTGCTAAGAATATGATTGCAAAATCATTGTTCACAAGCAAAGCTGCAGTTCAAGAATTATTCAAGAAAACACCGGATGAAATTCTTGCTCTTGAAGATCCTTTTGTTCAATATTTTGCAAAAGTTAACGATCAGATTGAGCCGCTCAGAAAGCAACAAAGAGAAATTATGGATACCGAAAATGTAGCTTTCGGATTGCTTGGACAAATACTCTACAAAATGTATGGAACTTCGGTTACCCCAGATGCAAACAGAACTCTCCGTTTAAGCGATGGTGTATTGAAAGGTTATGAATACAATGGAACAGTCGCGCCAATTAAATCAACATTCTATGGATTATATGATAGATATTTCGGCTTCGAAGGAAAATATCCGTTCGGTCTTTCAGAAAGATGGAAAAATGCTCAGAAAGATATTGATTTGAATACACCGTTTAACTTTGTTGCTACAAATGATATTGTTGGCGGAAACAGCGGAAGCGCAGTAATCAATAAGAATGCGGAAATTATCGGTTTAGCATTCGATGGAAATATTGAAAGCTTGCAAGGCAACTTTATTTATTTGCCGACTTACAACCGTACCGTTGCTGTTGATTCCAAAGGTATGTGGGAAGCGATAAAGAAAGTTTACAAGGCAGATCGTTTAGCTGACGAATTAAAAGATGGAAAAGGCAAATAAGCTTCTGATAAATAAGTAAATAAAAAGGGTCGAAATTATTCGACCCTTTTTTGTATGCATCAGTCGTGCCGCTTCAATATATTTTAGCCTCTAAAAAAGAGGAACAAATGAAAACAAAACTTACAATAACTTGTCTTATTGTTTTAACTGCATTAACTGCCGCCCAATCAATTTATGAACCGCGCGATTTATCTAAAGTTGAGTCATCCCTTAAAGATATGGGCAAAATGTGGACGTTTGATAATGTTCCGGTGGATAGGTTTGAGAAAGAATTGGGATTTCGTCCTTCTGAAGAATGGCTGAAAGATGTTCAAATGTCAGCACTCTCTTTCGGCGGCGGATGCTCTGCAGCTTTTGTCTCGGAAGACGGATTAATAATGACAAACCATCATTGCGGAAGGAATGTATTGCCCGGATTATCTCCCAAAGGGGAAGATTATTTACGCGATGGATATTATGCTAAGACTGTTGCAGAGGAATTAAAAGTAAGCGGATTATTTGTAGATCAACTAGTAATGATTGAAGATGTTACGAAGGATGTTATCAATGCATTGAACATGGGTAAAGATGATAATGAAAAAGTGAAACAAAGAAACGAAAAAATAAAATCACTCGAAGAAAAATATTCTAAGGAAAGCGGATTACTGTGCCGCGTTGTTCAGCTTTACAATGGAGGAAAATATTCTTTGTATGGCTACAAACATTACACAGATATACGTTTGGTGATGGCGCCCGATTTTCAAATTGCATCTACCGGATGGGATTGGGATAATTTTACTTATCCTCGATACGAGTTGGACTTTATGTTTTTCCGCGCTTACGAAAACGATAAACCTGCTAAAACTGATAAGCATTTCACGTGGAGTAAAAAAGGAGCTAACGAAGGAGAACCGATTTTTGTTGTTGGTAATCCGGGAAGAACACAGCGTCTTTATTCTGTTGCTCAGTTAGAATTTTTCCGTGATAAAACTTACAAATACACTTTGCTGCAGCAGAATGAAATGTATAAAGTTTACTACGAAATGTTTCAGAATCATCCTGAACGATATACAGAACTGCTGAACATGGTCATGGGAATTGGTAATGGAAGAAAATCTTATGCTGGCAGATACATGGGTTTGAGAGATGAGTATATCATGACTAAAAAGCGTGACTTTGAAAAGAAGCTTGGAGAAAAAGTAAACT
>JBHEKZ010000319.1:0-4412 GCA_041859025.1 Melioribacteraceae bacterium
TTCAATACTTGGATATAAATCGAAACTTGAATTCCAAAATGCTTGGCATAATTTTCTGGATAAATATTATTTGGCTCCGCAAGTTAATGTTAAATTTTCTGTGGATATGAGTTACTATGTTTCGAAGGGATGGTTTAATCCAAATACAGATAAGGTTTTTATAGGAGGGAACTTTACAAATTGGTATACTTTTCAAACAGCCGATGAAGGGAATGGGATTTATTCTTACTCAACTACGAGTCCACATACCTTGGAATACCAATACAAATTTAAAATCAATAGTGCAGGCACATCTAATCAAGGATGGGAGGAAAATGTTGGGACTGGTGTAAATGGCAGTCGTGTTGCAAAGACAACGAATGCAGATTTAACTCTACCGGTCATGCCATTTAACAATATGAATAATAACTTAACAATCGTTTCCCCAAATGGCGATGAGGCTTTCATCGCCGGCGATTCGGTTTATATAAAATGGAAATATACAAGCATTCCAAACATTAGAATAGAATTTTCATCGAACAATGGCGCAAACTGGAGCGAGATAAAATCAGCTTATGCTACATCAGATTGTTATTTAAGCTGGTTAGTTCCCAATATTACAACTACTGCTGGGAAAGTCAGAATTGTAGATGCTTTAAATAATTCGATTATCGATGAGAGTGATAAAGCATTTAGAATTGTAAAAAACAATAACACCGGCGGTCCCTACCTGAAAGACGCTAATACAGTTTTGCTAATGCGTTTCGAAAATGATTATGCGAACATAGGGTCTCCAAATAATGCCGGTATAATGTTTAAGAATGCAAACACTTTTGCTAATTGGGATATAGCAGATCTTAGTAAAAATTTGTTGATTGATAACACAAGCGGAGGCAGCTGTGTAAAAGTACCTCATTATTCGGAACTAAACTTAAACGGTAGTTGGACAATTGAATGCTGGTTCTACCTAAACAAAGTTGGCTCCAGTTATTATGCATATCCTTCACTGTTGATAAAGGATGGAAATCCTTCTGATTATTCGATTTATTTTTCAAGCGATGGGAGAACAATTCATGCGTCATATGCAAATACAGCCGGTGCTGTAACCAGAGTAAGCTGCGGTTCAATACAGCCAAAAATTTGGTATCACGCTGCATTTGTTAGAGATGCTGGAAAAAACAAATTATCGCTTTTTATTCGTGATACTAACAGAAAGATAGTTGCTTCATCTACAATAAACGATAATGGCGGAGTCCCAAAAAATACTTCTGGAATGCTGTTGATAGGCGGCGTTTCAATGGGTAGCAACATACAATTTGATGGAATGATTGACGAACTAAGAATAAGCAACGTAGCGAGAGATTTTTCATCGGGAGAAACGAATAAACCAGAAATTAAACTGCTTTCTCTGAGTAGTGGCGAAAAGCTTTTTGGATCTAATAAATCAACTCTTACTTGGAATGCTACGGGAGTTGCTGCAGTTAAGTTAGAGTATTCTGCTGATAATGGAACAACCTGGAAGCTAATTCAAACAGAAATTGAAGCAGCCAAAGGCCAGTATGATTGGTTGGTCCCGTCAATTCAATCTCCGACTTGTTTGCTCAAGGTTTCGTCAGTAACTGATCCATCTATTAATTCTATCTCTGCTGTTTTTTCAATAAACAGCATAATAGTTCAGTCGCCTAACGGCGGCGAGGTTTGGCTGGGAGGTACGACGCAAACAATTAAATGGAGTGCTGTTAACTTTACCAAAGTTAGAATTGCATTTAGCTCAAATAACGGAAGCAATTGGACAATTATTGCGGATAATCTTGATGCGTCGTTGGGCAAGTTTGATTGGCTTGTTCCGGATTTGCTTTCAAACCAATGTTTAATGATCGTTGATTCCAAGAGTCCGGCAAATAATGATAAGAGCGATGCTTCTTTTACTATAGACAAACAAGTTGGAATTGAAGAAGAAGCTTTACCAACAAAATTCGCACTTTATCAAAACTATCCGAACCCGTTTAATCCAACTACAAAAATAATGTTTGGCTTGCCGCAAAGTGAGTTTGTAGACTTGCGCATATTTGATGCTGCGGGAAAAGAAGTAAAAACTATAGTTAACAAAACTATGAGCACCGGTTATCACACAATAAATGTTGATTTATCTGAACTATCAAGCGGCGTTTATTTCTATCGATTGAAAGCGGGGAGCTTTGAAAATGCTAAAAAATTGATGCTGGTAAAATAATAATGCTACAAAAAAAGAGCGGCTTTGAGCCGCTCTTTTTGTAACTACTAAGTACTCGATACTAAATATTGTTTTTACGCTTTTCCGGCACTGCCAAGAACGTTAACAACTTTGTGCTTGTAAAGTTCTTTTAATGAATCGCGGGCTGGTCCTAAATATTTACGCGGATCAAATTCAGCTGGAATATCATTAAATGCTTTGCGAACGGCAGCAGTCATTGCCAAGCGTCCATCAGAATCGATATTGACTTTGCAAACTGCAGAAGCAGCGGCGCGTCTTAATTGTTCTTCGGGAATGCCGACAGCGTCTTTCAATTTTCCGCCATTGCTGTTGATAATTTTAACTAAATCAGCTGGAACAGAAGAAGCCCCGTGAAGAACAATCGGGAAACCTGGAATTCTCTTTTCGCATTCTTCAAGAATATCAAAACGGAGTGGCGGCGGTACAAGAATTCCATCAGCATTGCGTGTGCATTGTTCTGGAGTAAATTTGTTTGCACCGTGTGATGTTCCTATAGAAATTGCCAATGAATCAACGCCGGTTTTCTTAACAAAGTCTTCAACTTCTTCCGGCTTAGTATAGTGAGTAACATCGCTGCTAACTTCATCTTCAATCCCGGCTAAAACGCCAAGTTCACCTTCAACGCTAACATCATATTTGTGAGCGTATTCAACAACTTGTGCTGTTAGTTCAACATTCTTTTCGTATGAGTGATGTGAACCATCAATCATTACAGAAGAGAAACCGCTTTCGATGCAAGACTTGCAGAGTTCAAAAGTATCGCCATGATCTAAGTGAAGTACGATTGGAATATCGAAACCTAATTCATGAGCATAATCAACCGCGCCTTTAGCTAAATGCTTTAGCAACGTTTGGTTTGCGTATTTACGGGCACCGCTGGAAACTTGGAGAATAACCGGAGATTTTGTTTCGACACATGCACCGATAATTGCTTGTAGTTGTTCAAGATTGTTAAAATTGAAAGCCGGAATTGCATATCCGCCTTTTACAGCTTTTGCAAAAAGCTCTTTGGAATTAACTAATCCTAGTTCTTTGTAAGTAATCATAACTCTCGCCATTGTTAATTAAAAAAATTCATAATTCTCGCCGGAAGTATAAAAAAATATGCAATCCTATCAAAGAATTCGGCTTATAAGAGATCAAGATTTACAACAACACCTACATGAAATGAAAAGAAATCCGTCTTTGATTTTTGAGCCGCAAATACCGGGTCTCCGTTTGCTTTTACATAAAGCAAGCTGTCTTCAGTCAAATATTCTGCTTCGGTTCCGAATAAATAGCGAGCTTTTAAATCGAGATAAATCGCTTCAACATTTTCTGAAGAACCGGCAATTTTAAATAGTATACCCGCGCCGCCACCGTAATTCCATGTGAAATCATCAAAATTAGTAGATGAGGCAATTTCTTCATTTCCATTTTCGTTTTTGACTGTTGAAGTGGTAAAAATATAAGCGCCGCCAAACAATCCCTCTACATAAGGACGAACTGTTCCGAAGAATGGACTTATCTGCATCATTAAATGAAGATTAGCCAAACTGTTAGTTCTGCTCAGATTTAGATAAACGCCCGGAAATCCAACCCATGGTCTCCGTTCGTCAATTTGTCCGTAAACTAAATAACCCAGATCAAATCCAATTGTAAATGGTCTTTCTTTGGTTGGAGTCCAAAAGGTTCCTTGTAATTGACCACCGAAGCCCATTTTGTCAACATTAGCTCTAAATTCTCCTTGGGGATAACCAAGCATGAAGCTTCCGCCAACTGTCTGAGCGATACTCACGGTTCCCATAGCTAATAAAAAAATAATTAGTAACTGCTTCTTCATTGTTTTTCTCCCTTATTGTTTGTTTTATCATTATTAAATCAATATCCGTACCACTATGTAGATGCAAACAAAAAACTCAAATCAACACTTTTAAAAAGTAGTGTCCACAGAATTGGATTGCAATAGTCTATTTTCGAAGTCATTAAATTCAATTTCGACCGCACCAAACATTTTTAAGTGATCGGTCTGATATTGGACGTCTAATAAAATAAAATTCCTTTCTCTCAGATGTTCTATTAATTTTATTAAAGCACACTTTGAGGCTTGCGAGACTTTGGAGAACATAGACTCGCCAAAAAAAGCCCCTTTATAAGAGATTCCATATAATCCGCCTACAAGTTCTTCATCGTTAAAAAC
>JBHEKZ010000472.1:0-5258 GCA_041859025.1 Melioribacteraceae bacterium
ACAACTTTACTAAGTAATTGCTTTAGCAGAACTATTTCTTTGTTTTTTCTTTTAATAACTTTTAGAGTCTCTATTATTTTTTTAATTACTTGAGTAGATAGAGTGTGATCTGATTCTAATACTTCTAAGCTTTTACTCATAGGTCGATTTTTCCCTAAATGAGGTTTTTCTGCAAACTTTTTACACTCCTCCAAATACCTTATTAGTGGGAATAAAACGGTTTCTTCTTTATTTAAATGAATTTTTATTTCTGTATATAGTTTTTCGGCAAGCCTTTTTACTTCTAGAACTTCTTGTGTTTGTAACCGCTCTATTATAGAAAGTTTTCCAAATTCTTCTTTAATTTTTTGAATGGTTGCTAATGAATATTTGTGATGATGGTTTGATATGTAATTGCACAAGTCTTTTAACGAATTGTAATTAGGATTTACTTTTAATTCTTCTTTATTACCATTTAGGTTAATTTTTGCAGACGTTAATAAGTTGATAAACTTGATCTTTTGATCACCTGAAAAGCATTTTTTTGAAAAATAACTCCTGAAAGAATCTTTACCACCGCAATAATAATCGATTTCGTTTTTTTCAAAAATTTCGAGCACGTGAGGATTGGCTAGAAGATACTCACTGATAGATTGTTTATCGTTAAAATTCATCAGTACTCCTTAAAGTCGAACATCATATCCGATTATCTTGTAAACTAAATCCTCCGAGTCGTTTGATAATTCAAGAGGAGTGAATAAAAGAATGTTAATCAGATATTTTTTTCTGATATAACTTACTGAATATAGGACTATCTGTCAAGTTATTTTTGTTGCTGCACAAAAATATTTATTTGATTGCATATTGAGAAAGTTCGAATTAAAAAGTACATACTAAATCTTTTAGCTTATGAATACTTCCTTATTAAAGTAAAAACAATTTGATTTGTCATTATTATTTTCGCTCTCAGTGGATTCTATTTTTATTGTTCTTAAGAGAGTTTTTTCGAGTTTTGTCTTTTGAGTTTTTATTATTGACAACCTGTTGAGTCAATTTGAAACCAAGAAAAGTTTTGATTTTGGATTAAATATTGAGGAGAGTAATTGTTGATTGCCTCAAGCTGATTTTGAGGCTTATGAGGAGAGATTGAAAATTATAATAAATATGAAGGACTGTTTCTCATATCTGAATCGGTATCGTAAATGTAAATGTTGTTCCAGCACCCACCTTTGAAACAACCTCAATTGTCCCACCATGTAACTCAATGGAATGTTTTACAATTGATAGCCCTAAACCAGTGCCTTGAATATCAACAGAATTCTTCGCCCTATGAAATGGTTCAAAGAGCCGTGGTAATTCTTCTTCTGGAATACCGATTCCGGAATCACTAATTCTAAACTCCAAATTCTTATCATCAGTAGTTACTTTAACATCAATAATGCCGCCGTTAGGTGAATACTTAATTGCATTTGATATTAAATTGTTTAGTATAAGCTCAATTTGCTTTTGATCTAGAAGAAAATAATTACTTTCAATATCATAGTTAAGCAAAATATCGTGATGACCTTTTGCAAATACTTCAATTTCTTCAATTACATTGTTACATAACGAACGTAAATCAACTTTACTGCGCATCAAAACGGTTTTACCAGATTCAGCCCGATTGACAATTAAAACATCATCCATCAGTTTTGTGAGATTGCTGACAGAGTTTTTTATACGATTGAGATGCTCGTTTATTTTATCTTGTCCCCATCGCTCATAGTATCTTTGGATTAATTCGGCGGAGGTTAATACAGATGTCAGCGGCGTTCTAAATTCATGAGAAGCTGTTGATATAAACCGGCTTTTAAGGTTGCTTAATTCCTTCTCTTTCTCAAGGGATTCTTGCAATTGTTTATTTATTAAATCGATCTCTTCAGTTCTTGACTGCACTAAATCCTCAAGGTGAAGCCGGTGTTTTTCTAACTCAGCTTCTACTAATTTACGATCTGTAATATCTGAGATAATACCATACCAAAGTGTGCTTCCATCTTCAAGACGCTCTGGTTTTGCATTACACATACGCCATCTGACTCCTTGTTCAGGCAGTATTACTCTGAATTCACTATGATAGAATTCTAGAGTGCGTGCAGATTCCATAATTGTAGATACTATCATGTCATAATCTTCTGGATGAAGGCGCCCGAATACAGGCGTTGCATCTTCACGAACTTCTTCTGGAGTTACACCATAAATCTCAAACATTCCCGGACTTGAAAATGGAAAGCAAGATTTCCCATCTGGATATAAACGATATTGATATACTACGCCTGGAACTCTCTCAGCTAACTTGGTCAGCATTTCACGACTTTGAATTATCGCCTCTGAAATTTTCTTTTTTTCTGTTATGTCTTCTATAATGCTTAATAAATATTTATTACTTCTGATATTTAAGAAACGAGCGGTAACTTTTGTATCGATAATTTCTCCGCTCTGAATTCTAAATTTGTATTCTTGGGCGTCTATTAATCCATTTTCTGCTATGCTTTGTATATATCTATTTCTATCACCAGAATTAATCCAAACACCTAATTGTATTGATGTATTTCCAACAACATCTTCCTTTGAGTACCTTAATATTTTCACAAATGAATCATTAACATCGTAGTACTGACCAGTTGCCATGTCAGAAATAGCTATGGCATATGGGGAAGAATTAAATATCATTCTGAAAAGTTCTTCGCTTTCTTTAACTTCTTCTTGAGCGAGTTTTCTATCAGTAACATCTCTGGCTACTGCATAGATATTTGATTCTAGTGCCTTTGAGCGCCATTCTATCCATCGATATGAACCATCTTTACATTTGTATCTGTTTTCAAAATTTAGAACTTCGTTTTGATCGGCCAGATTTGAAAGCGTTTTCTTAGTACTTTCGATATCTTCTGGATGTACAAAATCCAAGAATGGTCTTCCAACTAGATCAGAAACAGAATAACCAAGCAATTTCTCCCACTGGGGATTTAGCTTGACGAATTCACCTCTTGTATTTGCTATGCAGAGAAGATCTAGACTGTAATTGAAATAGCGATCTAACTCTTCGATCTTTTTACTCAAAGTTTCTTCAGCGTGTTTACCAAATAAAGTAATTCCGATGGCTTGTGAGAGATTTTCATAAAACTTGATGTTTTCAAGTGTGAAACGATTTCTCTGGAAATCATTTAGCTGTAGAAGCCCAATGTTATCTACATCTCCTTTAATTGGAATAATTGCTACAGACTCATAGCCTTCACCATTACAGCGATTGCGCGTTCTAGCCTGCCTGTCCTCTTCTGTAGTTGAGGCTAAAAGTTCTGTTGTACTATTTGTCCAAAAGCTCCCGTAATTGGTAAAAAAGGATAATTTCGGGTCGAACCGTCCGCATATAATATTTCCACACATACATTCCAAAACCGGATTACCAAGAAAGTCTCTTACAATTTCGCCTTTGTTGTTCCTTGCACATAAAAAGTTCTCATACTTTACATGACCTCCAATAAACCCATTCGTTTCGTAGTATGGATAATCTTCACCATCCTTAAGTCTAATGCCTACAGCTTCACATCCGCTATGAGCTCTAACCAGCTCTATTATTTCTTTTATCAGGTTCTTTTTGTCGGAGTAATGGTGATACAATTCAAGCACTTTGCTATATAGCTCTTTTTGAAGTTCTGCTTGTTTTCGAATTTCTATTTCTTCTGATAAGCTTAAAGTTCTTCTTTTAACTTCCCGCCTTAGAATAAAAACGAATACTACTAACATTAGAAGTATCGCTGGAATTAAAGTGTAAATAATAATTTCTAGGATATCCTGGAAAGAAATTACTTGTTTTATTTCTGGACCAAACCATTTTAAGCGGATTTCATCATACTTTCTATTGGCGATAATAATTGACAAGCCTTCGTTTAGCTTTGATAAGAGTGCATGATTTCCTTTCTTAACAGCAAAACAAAAGTCCTGTTTATACTCCGGAAGTTGTACGCTTGAGGCTACTATAGAATTAATTTCAAGGCTTTCTAATAATTTAATCCCTGTTACTCTCTGCATTATTACAGCATCGTATTCGCCAGTTGCAAGTCTTTGAAAGGCCTCAGCAAATGTGTTGGTTGTTACTATATGGTCGGAAATCTTTTCGCGTCTTACGTACTCTTCCGCATTATCACCCTTCATTAAAACAATGGTTTTGTTTTTAAGATCAGTGATAGAATTGATATTTGTTGTTCCTTCCCTTACAAAAATAGCCCCATGCAGAGTAAGATATGGCAAAGTAAAATCGTATAAGCTTTCTCTTTCTGGTGTTCTGCCCACCAGTGGCAATGCATCAATATCTCCATCAGCTAGGTCTTGCTTTATTTTATTCCAGACCCCAATTTTAATATTGACTTCTAATCCTACCGCTTTAGCTGATTCTTTGAACAGATCAATTGATAGACCGGCGGCATTTCCATTTTTATCAACAAAACAATAAGGGGGGTAGTCCGGCTCGGAAGCAATAGCAATTTTCGACTTCAATGGCTCGTGAATTTCGAGGTTTGCTTTTGTTTGTCCAATAAGCTTAAGTGTACAAAACATGAAAATAAATAATATCAAAAGTAATCTTCGGGTATATAAAATCATTTTTCGCCCTTAGTCAAATTTTTACATGACTTAAAATTTCATGGTCAAGCTATTCTATGTTACTGATTATACGATAAAAATTAAAATTACAGTTCATTTCTTCCGATAACAAATAAGTGTGCATGAAATTGTTGTTAAATTATTAAAATAAAAGCTAAAGCTGAATAAATCTAATTAATGTTGTGTTCGGTCAGATATTGTTGTAGCAAATCTTTGCTATAGCCAATGAAATAATTTCATTGCCGAGCTGTGCCTATTAAAACCTCTTTCGCTTAAGAAACGCCGATTGCGACTCGAATTCGATACTTTAATTTTCTACAAATCAACTTTCTAAAACATATTATAATCAAATCTTTTCTCAGTTTCTTCAATACTCAGCTTCTGTTACAGCTTGAAATTGTTTTCTTAAGAAAGCTGCTAGAGATCGCGTATTCTTTTCGTTAATAAAGAGAACTTTATCTCGGATTGAACAAAGACTCACCGGAAACGAGAGTAGTTCAAGTAATCGGGAGAATCGGAAAAGTTGCTGTCGCCAACACCCAATTTCAGTTCAAAGCCTCCCGTTTATACTTTAATTCAAAGGATATCAGCCGGTTACTTCTGGTTTTTCAATTGAATGAGCATTTTGAACTTGCACTGGGAAG
>JBHEKZ010000185.1:0-3859 GCA_041859025.1 Melioribacteraceae bacterium
TGGAGTTGGAACATACCACCAATATAGAGTTGGTGTTGTTAACTCCCAAGTTGAACCATTAACTGGAGCAGAAAGATATGGTTGACTCTGCCCTAAAGTAACAGATGTAATTAAAACCAGGAAGAGAAATGAGAGTAGATACTTCTTTGTAAAAAGTAGCATGGGAATACTCCTATCTTGTTTAGCGAAAGTTTCTTAAAAATAATTTTGAAAGACTTTCAAAATGGAAGTCTAGCTCGGCTGGTTGTATAACTCTTGCTGCGAATTATTGTAATCTTCTCAAAAATCGAGAGCTATATATATAAATTGTAGAATATTCGAATTGTTAAGAGTGAAACTAATTAGAAAATTCATTTGAGTCAAGACTTTTATAATCCGAGCATTTGTCTTATTATTAATGCAAATTAATACTAATTATTCTTTCATACAACTGATTTTAATTCATCACTTACTTTTATGCAGCTTCAACAAATCGCAATCAAGTTCAATTTCTTGCTTCTCCCCTTGTTCTGTGTTTCAGAACTAAATGCTAGGTAAAAAAGATTTTGATAAGTGCTGATGAATTTTCGTGTAGCCAACGCCTTACTATTCCACTATAATAATTGAGTGAATATCAAGTTCATACACTTTTGTTTTTATCTCTCCGTTTGAATAAGAATATTTAAGCGGAATATTTTCAGGTTGAAGCATAACCTTTAATGGTTTATCACTAACTCTAATTTTTACATCTAACGGACCAATTGATGGAATGTTATCGTAACGTGCAACTCGTGTATTTGCGTGAGGGCCGGACATATTAATCAAATTAACTGCTATTTTGTTCTTTACTTCATTAACAGTAACTAAAACATTTTCTGAACCTTTCACTTCAACCTTTGGTTTAGGAAATAATTTCACAACAAGCGCATTTATAAAATTGCGATAAACCGGATTATTCATTCTCAGATAATATTTTCCAATATTGAAATACACTCCGGCAATTTTACCTTTACCGTAAGAAGTAATTGTTGCAGCGGGCGAAGACTGAAAGCGAAAATCTGGTTCATCATAAAGTGCCCCCAAAGTTTCTACTGACGTCTTTGGTGTAAATTGTTGGTATAGTCCTCGTACTCCAGCCATTTCTCCATTCCACGCCAGATTCTTTACAACGACTGAAGCCGTATCTTTCATTTCAACATTCAGTTGCCATGCAAACATTTTTGCAGCTTCCGCACCAATTATCAATAAGTTTCCACCATTATTAACATAGTTTAGCAATACATTCTTGAAATCTTCTGTTAAGTACTGTGTTTCCGGAATAACAACTAACGGATACTCATTAATTCTTTTTTTAAGATGATGTTCCATTAATATTTCGACTGCGTTTTGTGAGTCTAGCAAAAGATTCAACATTCCTCTTAACGGGTCATGAATCAAACCTGAACTTGAATATAGCGGCTCCGAATTCTTCTCAAAGTTTGCAGTAGAATAAAGAAGTGCAATTTGCGGAACCGGTTTTGCATTCTGAGTAAAGGATTGCCGCTCGCGGCAAAATTCGCTAACACTATGTAGTGTTCCAAAAATCCATGGTTTAACCGATGCGTCTCGATTTTGCGTAGAGTACATTTGAAAACCACCGCCCATTGATATTACAGTAGCTGCTGCTTGTTTAAGCTGAACAGGTGATTTGTAAATGTGACTGCCTTCATTATCATGTGTAAAACTCCATACCATTAAATCCCATGGTTTGCCTTGCGAAGCAATGCAGCGGGATTCAAACAACCCGCTGTATAAACTATTGTTCGGCTCGAAGTCACCGGAGATAAAATCAATATTCACATCAATTGACCGAGGCATAAAAGAAGAGAAAGCCCAGTTACTTGTTATTTGAAAGTCCGGATCATATTTATGAAGTTCATCTACATAGTGAGCAATATATTTCCTGAAAGCGTTTCTGTTAAAAGTTTTGAATTCGTGCATATAATTATCATTCATATAATAAGGAACACTTGTTATTCCGGTTTCTTTATGAAATGCGTCTAGCATTTCTTTACTGTAATCCAAACCGAGTGCCCAGCTTTCACCATCAATCCATGCGCCATCAATTTTGTAATTATCTATTAACTCTTTCATTTGCGGAATTAGGAGTTTGTCAACATAAGGACCCATAACCGAAGTGTTTGTTTCACTAATTTTTCCATCCCTATTTTTCGCAGCCCATTCCGGATGTTTCTTCACTGCTTCATTGTCGATCACACCGGAATAGTGAACAAACAATCCAACTCCATGTTTGGCAGTTACATCACGCCAAATTTTATAAACATCTTTTACAAAACCCGGTGCGGGGTTCCCAACCTTAGTCGGATAACTTGAAATCCCCGGATGACCTTTGCAATCAATCTGGATGTAGTCCGGCTTAATTAGTGTCAGCATACTGTCGATTGTTCCGGCATTAAAAGTTTTTCCTATTTCTTTATCATTGTTCGTTGCATGGAAATCAAAGTGAAGTCCAAAAAAACTTTCTGCACTACGCAATGGTTTCTTATTTGGTCCAAGCAGGTTTTGAGCATAAACTAAATTCAAAACCAAGCATAGAATTATTAAACTGAGTACAGTTTTCTTAAACATAATTTTTCCCGATAAAAGGTTACCTGATCATCTTGGAAGTGAGTGTACCGCCATTCCATAACTCACGTAATGAATTCTACGTGATTGATTTAGAATCTTCCAAGCCAAAACATTACCAATGAATTATTTTAGAACTTCCTTGTAGCTTATTAATAACGATCCCGGCTTGTCCAATATTTTTATTTCAATTCCTTCTTTTAACTCTTTACCTGATTTGATTACTCTGGCTCCATTATCTTCATAGAATAATTCATATTGAGCATCTGCAGCCAATCCGTTCAATTTGATTATCATAGAATCATCGGTATATCTTTCACGTCGAAAAGCTAAAACTATTCCATCTTTCTGTTCGGGACGATTTAGCTGGTAAGCTAACCATGAATTATTATTCATATAACGTTTATGGGCCACTGTTAAAGGATAGTAATCACCATAATAATATTCTCTTAATCGTTTAAAATCAGCGATGTATTGTTGATACGTTTGTATTGTTTCATTGTTGCTTCCATTAACACTCCAGTTTATAACTGCTAAGCTTCCAAGACTTGATCTTACAAAGTAATTCCCAGTTTTATATAAGGCAGTACCATGAAGAGGCAGATATAAATTCAATCCATAAGTATGATTTTGATGACCGGATGAATTTTGTTCAAGATCAGTGCGCCAGAAAGGAGTGCTGCGTGAAGTTGTTTCTAAATCAATTCTTCTTCCGCCAGAGGCGCAATTATCAATAATCATATTCGGAAAGCGCACAAGCAAGCTATCCCAGAATGCGTATAAGCCTTCAATATATTTTGCTTCTGAAATACCGATTCTGTCTGGTGAATCTTTTTTCTTCCAATAAGGCATCGGATCAAAATTAAAATCTTGTCTGTAATAATCTATACCTTCTTTCTTAAAAAAATCCGTCAAATAATTTGTTATCCATAATCTAGCTTCAGAGTTACCAAGATCATACAGATAAGAATCTGAATTGGGTAAGCTTTGCAACCAATTCGGATGCTCATTGTAAACTTGCGTTCCTTTTTGAACGCGTTCCGGCTCGAACCACACCATTAATTTTGCCCCGGCATCATGAGCCGCGTTGGAAACCGGTTTGAATCCATTGGGGAAACGTTCTTTGTCAATTGTCCAATTGCCAACATTCTGCGGCCATTCCCCGTTTTCTTTGTCCCAACCGCAACCCGAATACCATCCGGCATCAATCCAGAAAAGTTCAGGAGTAAGTTTAAATTGCTGATAGCGTTTAATA
>JBHEKZ010000333.1:0-2636 GCA_041859025.1 Melioribacteraceae bacterium
TTTATAGAAGGAATTAAATGAAATACGATATTCTAAAAAGTGAAACTCCATTCAAAGGAAAAGTAGTAGATATAAAAGTAGAAGAAGTAAAATTTGAAGGTTCTGAAAGGATTGTCCGCCGCGAAACAGTTATACATCCAGGCGGCGCAGTTGCCGTTCCGGTTAAAGCTGATGGTAAACTTGTTTTAATTAGACAATTCCGCTGGCCTCATAAAGCAGTATTGTATGAATTGCCAGCCGGCAAATTAGACAAAGGAGAAGATCCGCAGCTGTGTGCCTCCCGTGAACTCAAAGAGGAAACCGGTTATACGACAGCGAATATTTCTAAACTCGGGCAAATCATTACCACTTCCGGCTTTTGTAATGAAGTGCTTCACATTTATTTGGCTGAAAATTTAACATTTGGTGATCACGCCCGCGAAGAGGGTGAAGAAGGAATTGAACTGGTGGAATTAACTATGGATGAGATCGACGAAAAAATTCGCACCAACGAAATTTGCGACGCGAAAACCATTTGCGGGATCTCAATGTACAAACTTAGGAAGTAGCTAAGAGTTGAGAACGAAGATTTAAATTCTTCGTTCTACGCTCTTCACTCTACATTCATTACTCATTCGTAAGTTCTTCCAATTCAACTTTATGCAGATGTGTAATTTTCTTACCTAAAAATATTTCGGCAATCTCGCGGAACTTAGTAGGCACATCACTTACATAAAACTCGCTTTGACCATGATGTACGGATTGATTGCGCAATCCTCTTCCGTTAAGGTAATCTTCCACTAATCTTGCGGCAGGAGTTCCGCTATTTACAAGTTTCACACTCTTGCCAACTACTTTTTGAATTATGTCTGCTAGGATTGGATAGTGAGTACACCCCAAAACCAAACTATCAATTTTATTTTCTTTCATCTCCGATAAGTAAGTTTTTGCAATCAGCTCAGTGGCTTTATGATCGAGCCATCCTTCTTCGGCAAGAGGGACAAAGAGGGGGCAAGCTTGCTCAAACACTTTCACCTTCGGATCCAGTTTCTTTATTTCATGAGCATAGGCTTTATTGTTGATAGTTGCTCTGGTTCCGATTACTCCAACGCGCTTATTCTTAGATTCACTTACGGCCATTCTTGCACCGGGTTCAATCATTCCAATTACAGGTACAGTTAGAAATTTACGCAGTTCTGTTAAAGCTACTGATGAGGCAGTATTACAGGCCACTACAAGCAGTTTAATATTTTTTCTTAATAAAAAATTAGCTGCTTGAATTGAGTATTCTATTACTGTGTCGTTGGATTTAGAGCCGTATGGCACGCGTGCCGTATCTCCAAAGTAAACTATGTTTTCATTCGGAAGCAGTCTTGTTACAGCCTTAACAACAGTTAATCCTCCAATTCCGGAGTCGAAAAATCCAATGGGATTAGTTTTGTTCATGAAATTCAATTTAACACCTATAACATTTCTTCAATAGTTTGAGTTAATTCATGAGTGATAAGCTCATATTGATAAGTTGAAACTTTTTTACGGTGACGGTCGAGTATGTAAAACGCATCTATAATATCATCAGCCTTTGTAGAAATTTTTGCGAAGTAAATGGAAAGACCAAGTTCATTTATTTTTTTTGTAATCTGATAAAGCAAGCCGAGTCTGTCGGGAGAATAAACGTCTACAATCGTATAACGTTCATGTTTTTCAAATTTGATCTTAACTTTTCCTTTTCGCTTAAAGAGTTTGTTTTCAATTCTCCACCACTTGGATTTAATATTGTTAAACTCTTTTGTAATCTGAAGTTCATTCTGCACTGCCAATTCTAAATCTTTGGTAATTTTTTTGTAACGCTCTTCTTCAACTTTATGTCCCGCTCTAAAATCGGTTACGTTAAAGCTGTCTATTACAATTCCGTCTTTACGAGTAAATATTTTTGCGTCATGAATATTAAGATCGTTAATAGCCAACGCACCGCAAAGACGGGAAAGCAAAGCATCTCTGTCGCGCGTTATAATAGTAACATTGGTAAACGTCTCATCTTCCTTAAAAAAGACAGAAACGGGAGAACCTTTTTCAATTTCATCTATGTGCTGATTTATTTCCTCTACCGAAAAGTGATGTAAGTAACCAATATCATCAATCGATTCAATATGATCTTTAATATTTTCTTCCCAATAAACTTCCGAGCTATTCATAATTTCTTTCAGATTGTCGGAAAGCATTTCGTGACCGCTGATTCTTTCATCCAGCATAATTTTCGTTTTGCGGTAAAGCTCATTCAAAAGATCGCTTTTCCATTGAGTCCACACCGCCGGCGAAACGGCTGATAAATCCGCATAAGTAACAAGGTAAAGCAGATCAAGATGTTCCGGTGAAGGAAAAATTTGTGCAAAGTTATCCAGTGTTGAAGGATCATTTAGGTTTCTGCGAAAAGCAACTTGTTCCATCGTTAAATGATGATGTACAAGGAACTGAACTATTTCAATTTCTTCGAATGAATAACCGAGACGCTCCATAACAGAATTTGCAATCTCGCCGCCAATTATTTCATGGCCGGAAACACTTATTGGTTTAGCAATATCATGAAACAGAATTGCAAGAAATAAAATATCTCTCTCGCGTATGCTTTGAAATAGTTTACCAAGGACAGACATTTC
>JBHEKZ010000458.1:0-2919 GCA_041859025.1 Melioribacteraceae bacterium
AAATCGTCAAAATCGAATTTATTTTCTCTAAACTTCTTTTCAAGCTCCTCAGCCTCTTTATCATCAAACTGAGCTTGGGCTTTCTCAACAAGCGAAATAACATCGCCCTTTCCAAGTATTCTGCTTGCCATTCTATCAGGATAAAAAAGTTCGAGTGTATCAACTTTTTCGCCCATGCTAACAAATTTAACTGGACGATCTACAACAGCTCGAATAGATAGAATACATCCGCCTCGAGAATCTCCATCCATTTTAGTAAGAACAACACCATCAAACTCAACCTTATCGTGAAACGCTTTAGCTGAGTTAACCGCATCTTGACCAGTCATTGAATCAACAACAAACAAAGTTTGAGTTGGATTAACTTTTGACTTAATCTCAGCGGCTTCTTTCATCATATCATCATCAACGTGCAACCTACCTGCTGTATCGATGATGACAGTATTCAAACCATTTTCTTTGGCGTACGATAATGCTTCTGTAGCAATCTTTACCGGGTCATTGCTTTCGTCAATAGAAAAAACCGGTGCACTAATTTGTGAACCAAGAATTTTTAACTGACTTCTTGCAGCGGGACGGTAAACGTCGGCAGCAACTAAAAGAACATTTCTTTTTCTATCTTGTAAATACTTTGCAAGCTTCGCGCTAAATGTGGTCTTTCCACATCCTTGAAGTCCAATCAACATTATTACTGTTAATCCGGAAGGGTTTAGCAGTAACTCAGATCCGGTACTTCCTAACAACTCAGTAAGTTCATCATAAATAATTTTTGTGATGAGCTGACCTGGTGTAATAGAAGTTAGAACTTCTTTACCAAGCGATTTTTCCTTAACACGATCTATAAAATCTTTGGCTACTTTATAATTAACATCAGCATCTAAAAGAACACGTCGAATTTCGCGAAGTGTATCACTAATATTCGATTCGGTAATCTTACCTTGTCCAGTAATCTTCTTTAGAGCTTTCTCAAGCTTTTCGGTCAAATCCTCGAGCATACGTGGCCTGTCCTAAATAAAGATAGCAAAAAGGATATACATTTCAAATTTTTTAACTTTCTTTGAGAGCATTCGCTCCAGAGACAATTTCCAAAATCTCAGTAGTAATTGCAGCTTGACGTTTACTATTGTAAGTTAAATTCAATGAACGAATAAGTTCTTTTGCATTTTCCGTTGCCATATCCATAGCTGTCATTCTAGCACCTAACTCAGCAGCATAAGAATCAAGAAGCACCCGCCACATCTGAGCATTCAAATGTTTTGGAAGTAAAGTTTCAATAATCCTTGCCTTATCTGGCTCATAGATATAATCAGTCTGCTTTGTATCGGAATCTTTGGTCTCAAATGGCTGTATAGGAAAAAGCTGCTCAACAATAGTTCTCTGTTGAATAACCGACTTAAACTCATTAAATACAACTACAACTTTATCAATCTCACCATTAATATATTTTGTGGTGAGTTCTTTGATCAAGCTTGAAGCGAATTCAAATTTTAGATGTGAAAATATTCCGGGGTAGGATCCAACGACTGGATAGTTTCTCTTGGTAAAATAATCGTTTCCTTTTTTACCAACGCAGTACATCTGTAAACCGGCTGAAGAGTTAATGGATGCAAGTTCTCCATTCACCATTTCTTCAGCAATACGAATCACGTTCATATTAAAACTGCCGCAAAGTCCGCGGTCCGAAGTAACAACTACTAATGCAATCTTCTTAACTTCTCGTTCACTGAAAAGAGGATTACTAAAGTTCTTTTCTATACTCAGTAGGTGCTGGAGAACGGCAGAGATTTTCTTTGAGTATGGGCGTGCATTAAGAATATTTTCTTGTGCACGGCGCAAGCGAGCAGCAGCAACCATTTTCATTGCTTTGGTAATCTGTTGAGTGTTTTTAACACCCACAATTCTTCGCTTTATGTCGCGTAAAGTTGCCATTAACTTTTTTAGTTTTTCTTAAACTTTTCTGTGAATTCTTGAGCGGCTTTTTTAATCAAAGCAACCGTATCATCTTTTAATTCTTTTGTTGTACGAATGTTTTCATAAATTTCAGGATACTTCAGCTCAGCATATTCATGGAATTCTTTTTCAAATTTCTTTACATCTTTTACATCTACAAATTCTAAGAAGTTGTTTGTACCTAAATAAACACTGACAATTTCTTTTTCAACTTGGACCGGAACGTACTGACCTTGCTTTAACAACTCAACAAGACGAGCTCCTTTTCCGAGTGTTCGAAGTGTAGATTTATCAAGATCGGAACCAAATTTTGCAAAAGCTTCTAATTCGCGGTATTGAGCTAAATCCAATTTTAACGAACCGGCAACTTTCTTCATCGCTTTAATCTGTGCATTTCCACCTACACGTGATACCGAGATACCAACGTTAATAGCTGGACGAACGCCGGCATTGAATAAGTTAGGTTCAAGGTAAATCTGACCATCTGTAATTGAAATAACGTTTGTCGGAATGTAAGCAGATACGTCACCTTGTTGTGTCTCAATAATTGGCAAGGCAGTCATACTTCCGCCTCCTAAATCATCGCTCAATTTAGAAGCTCTTTCCAAAAGTCTTGAGTGGAGGTAAAATACGTCGCCAGGATAAGCTTCACGTCCCGGAGGTCTTCTTAAAAGCAATGAAAGTTCGCGGTAAGCCGCAGCTTGTTTAGATAAATCATCGTAAATAACTAAAGAATGTCTACCGCTATCTCTAAAAAATTCGCCTAATGTAGCACCGGAATAAGGAGCTATGTATTGTAATGGCGCCGGAGCAGAAGCTGGAGCTGAAATAACTGTTGTATAAGCCATAGCACCGGATTCTTCCAATTTAGCCACTACTTGAGCAACAGTAGAATTTTTTTGACCAACTGCAACGTAAACACAGAAAACCGGTTTAACACCATATTTCTTAGCTTCTTCAGTATGAGTA
>JBHEKZ010000545.1:0-6150 GCA_041859025.1 Melioribacteraceae bacterium
CGCATCCAAGGAACCGTTAAAATCATAACGTTTAGCATAACGAAAGCGGCTTCGAGCACCCCACCCACCTTTAGTAAAATAATCACCGGTTAGTGCCAAGTCCATATAATCATTCATTGCCCAAAAATAACCGAAGTTTCTAAATGATTGACCAAGTCTATTGTCTTGACCGTAAACGGGAATAATTATTCCCGATCTTCTTCCGGTTTCATTCGGTATAACCGCAAAAGGAATTGGAATCGGAAGCGGAACTCCTCCAATATTCATAAATACCCAGCGGGCAATTATTTTGTCTTTCTGCATTACTTTCATCTGACTTGCAGTAAAATATGTATGGGGCGTGTCGCTTTCGCAAGAAGTAAACATTCCATCTTCGATAAAGTAAGTTGTCTTATCAACTTTCTTTACTTTCTCTCCTTCATAGCGCTGATCTTTTTCTTTATTCTTAGCTAAAGAAATATAACCGCGCTGTGTTTTGAAATTATGACGGATGTAACTCCCTTCAAATGTCTCTCCGCCTTCGGTTAAGCGGGGCGTTCCTTTTAATTTTACTTTCGCAGTATCGGAAGTATCCTCTACTCCGAAGGCTTCAAGTTCATTTTTGCTGTAATCAATAAAAATATTTGCGCTTTTTAAGTCGGTGCTTTTGTATTTCAGTTCACCCGAACCGTACATATACATTTTTTTCTTTCTTACTTCGAAGATAAGAGAATCGGAAGCGGCCGCGTTTATTACTGCGTCAATATCATATTGCTTTTTTGGTTTCGTTGAATCGGCTATTGCCAAAGAATCAGATTTGGCAATCCTAAGCGTATCGGGTATGGATTTTGAGACAGCACTTTCCTTCTGCTGAGCAAATAATGCAGATATAAGAAAAATAACTATGAAGGAAAGTTTTTTAATCATTTTTCGAAATGTCCGGCTCAGTTAAATGTCTTATCAACAATAGTAATTTCTTCCGGATATTTAATGTTGCCGATCGGAGTTCCAATTGTCGGCTGAGCTTTTAATTTCAGATTGGAAGTCGAACCGCCCGCTCCGGCCGCCTGCAATACCAAACCAAGTATATCGTCTATGCTTTTTTCTTTAAATGATTTTGCAATATCAAACTGAATCTGCAAAGGAATTACTGTAGTTTCACCTTTGCCCGGGACAGTTACAGGTTCTTTCAACTCACCGCTTACAACTTCTTTATCATTCACAAATAAACGCCAGGGGAAATTTGCGAGTTTGATATCAGTTGCCGGATATCCGCCGCTTCCATCGTTGGGATTTTTTGCTTCCACATTTAGTGTAAATGTTAAGGGGAGACTTCCCTTCAACAACCCGCCCGAAAGTTTAAGAACTTCCATCGCGTTGAAATCTTTAATCGACTTTTTGTTCTTAACATCCACACCCGCGAGCTGATAATTTGTAGTAGAACCGATCTTATACTTAAGCCGGGATACATTGCTGATTGTCTGAAGAACAGAACATCCGGAAAGAAATATTACAACCGCAAAAATCAGTAAAAGATCTTTACTTAAAATCTTTTTCATGAGATTCTGGTTTCCTCAATTTTTTTAATAATCATTTCCGCTACTCTCAATGCTTTTAAGCCGTCTCTTCCGCTTACTATCGGTTTTTTTTCGTTTTGAACAGCGTTTATAAAATATTCCAGTTCCAGTTTGAGCGCGTTAATTTCCTTAACTTCCGGCTGCTCGTAAACAACTAATTTTTTCTTCTCGCCAATACCCATCTCACCGAAGTTAATAAACGGATTTGCCGGCATCTTTCCCGGATTAACTAAACGGTAAACTTCCGTAGTTCCGCTGTTGAAATCTAGTGAAAGATAAGCATCGCGCTGAAACATTCTCATTTTACGCATCTTCTTTTGCGATATTCTGCTTGCAGTAACATTTGCAACGGCTCCATTCTCAAATTCTATTCGCGCGTTGGCAATATCAATCTGATCCGAAACTACAGCAACACCGCTGGCGCTAACATTTTTAACTTCGCTGTCAATCAAACTTAGAATAATATCAATATCGTGAATCATTAGATCGAGAACTACTGCTACATCGGTTCCGCGGGGATTAAACTGCGCAAGTCTGTCCGTCTGAACAAATAATGGATTCAATTCATACTTTTCTAATGCAAGTAGCGCCGGATTAAATCTTTCTATATGACCAACCTGAAAAACAAGTTTCTTATCATCGGCTTCCTTTACAAGTTCTTCGGCTTCCCAAATCTGAGCAGTAATAGGTTTTTCCACAAAAACATGTTTATGTTTTTCAAAAGCCTGCTTAACAACTTTATAATGTGCGCTTGTAGTGGCAACAATATCCACAGCATCAACTTCCGCAAGCAGTTCATCAAGTTCTTTAAATGCTTTTACTCCGAATTCGACCGCGACAGTCTTAGCTCTTTCATAATCCAAATCATATATGCCTATAAACTCGCACTGTTCAACTTCCTTAAATAATTTTGTGTGAATTTTTCCTAAGTGTCCTGTACCGATGACTCCGGCTTTAATCTTTTTCATAACGCTCCGGTTCTAATTTTTATGAAACCAATAATTTTATCATAACCGCCTTTCTCCGGCGTATTATAATAGAGAAAAATAAAATATTCATTATCCGTCTCGAAGAAATTCCCTTCAAGAATTTCCCAATCTTCATTCCGTATTCTATCACCATTGATATCTGCGGCAACATATTGATACGCGTGCACTCCCCGTTTCAGCTGAACAGATAGATTCATTGTTCCATTGTCATCAAACATTTCATATTCGGGTAATACTTTCCAATCGCTGAATTCACCTACCAAGAAAATTGGCTTGGTAACATTTTCCGGAGCCTTAAGTTTGAAAACAATATTCTGGTAATCTGCGTTGGCATTTCTAAAATTCATTAGCAGCGACGCTCCGTTATAATCCCTTTGCCGCTTAGAGAACAAATCAGACTGATCTACTTCACCGAATCTCGCGTCGGAAGTAGGCGTTGGATATTTGGAAAGATTTCTTGTATCAATTTGCCGGTACTCATTGCCCGGACGCAATACACGCGCGATAAAACTAAATTTTCTTCCGGCATCCCATTCGTAATATCTTTCTTGCGTATTGGTATTACGGTCAATAATGATTGGACTTGAAACCATTCTGTTCTTCACAATTTCTACTTTTGTAACATTAGCAGAAAAAAGTGTATCGGGTAGAACAAAACTTGTTTTTATTGCAATTGTCCTTCCGAGATTTGCGTTATCGCCATAGCTGCCCTGCATTGTTTCCCTGTAAATCTGCGAGTGAAGTTTAACATCGGGATATAGCACAAAGAATTTTTGTGAGGCGTAAATCAAATTTTTGTTTTGAGAATCCGTAATAAAAAACATCCACTTACCGGAAAATGGAAACTGAACATTATTATTCGGGAATGTTCCGGTATAATGATAGCGGGCACCTTTAATATTGTTGGGAATCTTGTCCAGCCACAAATTATATTCTGTATTGAACATTGGATTCTGGAGGAACTGATTCTCGTAAGGTCTCCAATTATCATCGCAAAAGCGGAATTGTATAATCAAATTTGGAAACGAGGAAGTCTGAACATCAAAATCAATTGTAATTGATTTCTCCCCGCTTGATGTGTAGTCAATCATCGGAAATGAAGTTTCATCTCCGCCGCCGAAAACACGCAGACTTTTAATTTCAAGCTCGGCATTGCCCCCGTTGGCAAAAACCGGAAAAAGAAACGCAGCAAAAAAAACTATCAATAAATTTCTACGCATTTGATCGAATTGAATGGAATGAAAGTTTTGTAAATTAATTCTTCTCTCTTAGACTGAAGAAGCAGTCCATCCTCAAAAACCTCTTCCAGAATACCGGTTTTGAATACTATTTCATAAAATGCCGGGTGTTCATTCTTTGCCGATGAACCATAAACTACCCCATAATTCTCATTCATTGTTATGTTGAGAGTTTTGCCAACATATTTTTGCCAATCCATTTTCATTTTGATGCCTCTTTCGGTTGGATTTATTTGAAATTGCAGTCGAAAAGTATCTAAAAAGGAAGTGTTAATCCAATGCGGGTATCATAGCTGGTGAGGTAAAAAATTATCCTGTTATTATGCAGATTAAGAGCAAGATCAAGAGTAAAATCAAGATTTTTAATTGATCACGACCTTACTCTTGAGCTAAATCTTCTTTTAAGTTTTACTTTTGGTTAACAGTAACATCGCCTCCGGAAGTCTCTAAGCGTAATACCGGACCGCCTCCATTAAATTCAGCAATTAGTTCGCTTCGTTTAACTTTGGTTGATTTCGAATTGGAGAAATTGCTGTCTATGCTTCCGCCAGTAGTTTCTAAATGAACCTTGGCCTTAAAGTCAGCCGGCAGTTTTGCGGTAATGTCTCCTCCGGATGTTTCTGCTTCAATTCCTTTATTAGCGCCGGTGTATTCAATAACAATATCACCGCCGGATGTTTCTGCAAAGAGTCTTCCATCTTTCTGCATAACATGAATATCTCCGCCTGATGTTTCAGCTTTAACATCACCGGTAACACCTTTACAGACAATATCGCCGCCAGACGTTGATAAAAACATATTCCCATAATGATCTGTCAACTGAATATCACCGCCGGAAGTCTCAGCGTTTACTTTTCCGTTAAGTTTTGTCAGAGTAATATCGCCGCCGGACGTATCGAAGCGGAAACCGCCCGTTATTCCCTTAACGTAAATATCTCCGCCCGAAGTTTCTATATGAGCATTGTATTTGGATGGAACAAATGCTTCTACTTTTATTCTAATGTTGCTTCCAAACCAGTTCCAAAACGAATCTCTTTTCTTAATAATTACACGAACTACATCGCCGTCTTGAAAAACATCATATTTTAGTTTTGAAGCGGCTTTATCATTCCCTGATACTTTAACATAAACCTCTTGCTTTTCCCAGCTTTCCACTTTTACATCAGCACCGGATGCATCAACAAAAAAGTTTTGATAATCTTTCATTTGAAATGTTTTTTCCTTCAACACTTTCAAATCATCCGCGTATGCGAATGTGGAAAGGAATGCCAGAGTACCGAGAAGCATCATTGCTTTCTTACTCATTAGTTGATATTTGGTCATCGATTTCTCCAAGTTGTTCTTGTTTACTGCTTGTTTAGACTCGCCTCATTCTATTTTAGTTACATCAAGAAAGTAAATTTCTATTACAATATTTTTATATTGAGTTCAACAATTTGGGCAGTGATGCTGAAGTATTTCATAGTTTTTGTCGGTTCCGGCATTGGCGGAGGATTCCGCTTCTGGCTCTCCTCTTTAATTCAAAAATATTATCCTCCTTTTTTTCCGCTTGGCACTCTTGTAATAAATATTCTAGGAAGTTTTATTCTCGGCTATATGATTTTCGGCTTCGATGAAAAAGAATTGATAAGCCCTACTTTAAAACTATTTATTGGTATCGGTTTCTGCGGAGGATTTACAACCTTCTCCACATTTTCGCTCGAAACTTTCAATCTAATGAGGAACTCCGAATTTCTCCTTGCCGGTCTTAATGTTCTTTTAAGTGTTATCATTTCTATTGTAGGAATTTATTTAGCTTACCTAGTAACAAGATAAGTTCTTGGTAATGTCATGCCGAGTCGAGGCACGAGGCTTAAGTACAAAATTTGTAATACGAGGCAATTATGAAAATTGAAGGCGAAGCAAAACTGCTTAGAATATTTGTCGGTGAAGCCGATAAAGTTTCTCACGTGCCGGTTTTTGAAAAAATTGTTTATGAGGCAAGAAAAAATAATCTTGCCGGCGCTACTGCTTACAAAGGTATCATGGGATTCGGCGGCAACAGCAGAATTCATTCTGCTAAGATTCTCCGTCTCAGTGAAGATTTGCCGATGGTTATAGAAATTGTTGATGAACTAAAAAAGATTGAAGAGTTTATTCCTATCGTTGAACAAATTTTTGAAGAGGCAAATTGCGGCGGACTCATAACTATGGAAAAAGCTGAAATCATTAAGTACACAACTAACAAAAAATAAGTTATAAATTAGTTTGGGAGAGTTCCTTAGTGACTAATATCCTAAGTTCCGCCGTGAAAAAGTGCCGAAGTATATTAACTAATAAAACATTAGTAATTCTATTTCTTGCTGCATCTACATTGTTTGCCCAAAA
>JBHEKZ010000574.1:0-4449 GCA_041859025.1 Melioribacteraceae bacterium
CGAGTCCGGCCTCGGGTACATAGAAGATTTATTAAACCTTTGTAATTCATTGAATTATGAAGGTTTTTAATTTTTATTCGGACGCTTATTCGGACAATTCGTAAAAAAAATAGAATCAGAATTTATTTTTACGCTATCAAATAGCAAATCAAATAAGTGGTTAACCTTAGATTTTTTCTCAAGGTGAACTACCCCCCCCCTCATAAAAGGTTTTTCTGAACTTTCTGCAATTTGTCGTTGGATTCTTCAGCCGGATTTGGGAGGCGAATGGTAAAGTAATTGCTTGAGGCAAGCAATTTTGATATCAAGACTTGTAACTTTCTGACGTAGAAGCGGATTCGAATTAAAAGCTTCCTCTTTTGTTAATTATTGTAAATGGAACTCTATGTACTTCAGCAATAGCTGTGCTTGTGATTGCGTAACATTCGAGAATCTGAGAATTTCCCTAAATTTTGCCATTCCATATTGTTCTATTAATTCACCAAACGAAGAATTGAAGAAAGAGGATGACATAACAGGGAAATTTAATAGTGAAACTTCCACTCTTACATTATTGACGAAATATGGTTTAAGGATACAATATAAGCTGTAACCATCACTGCTGGAATATGATCCAGAAATTGTTTCATTGAGCGCTATTTTTTTCATGTCGCAAATGTAAAACAAAATTAAAACGTAAAATCCTCCAAAATTGTTTCATCAACAGGTAATAGTTTATCAATTTTTAATGTTATTGTAATCAAAGTACCTATAAAATAACTAATTGGGTTTGCCTTAAAAAATAGAGAGCCTTTATCTGAAAGTTTACAGTAAACACCATCTGTAAAAATTTCGATATTCGAGCAAGAACTACGTAAAAAACTTATTACGTTATCTAATCCGAAACCTCTATTCTTAGGAGTGGACTTTGCAGTTTTTCCAATAGTTGTTGCCCAAATAAGTGCTTCAATATTACGAAGCTTTGGAAGTCCTTGTCTTAAATGAAAATCGTTAACAGTCATAGGTATTCCAACCCCAAGATCTGAAATAGCGAATCGTATTAAGTTTTTCTGCTTATAAAACTGACTAAATATGTATGCCCCAAATTCAGACCTTGAATGATCATAAACATTGTTAATGATTTCTGCAATACATATTGCTAGTACTGAAGTGTCTTTCCCAATACAGTAACCAGAAAAAAATTGCTTAGCGTGAAGAATATAGTGGTCAAGTGTTGAAACATCAATCCTTTTGATAGGAATCGCAGATTTAATTCTTTGAGGTTGACTAATTGGACAAGAATGATTTGTATTGCAAAAATCGACTAGCCAAATAGCGTCAATATACCTACTGTTATCATCACTGCAAATTATAGAACCATCAATCCCATTTTTATTTTGAATAAGAAAATACTCAGATATCATTAGTACATCTTTAGGTTCTAAAAATTTCAATCCAGAGATGTCAATATCAGAATGGATTTTATTGGTTGATATTGAATAGAATAAATTGGAGAAATCCAAGTCTGTTTTTATCACAATGGGATCCATAAATTCGCAGCCATTTTTTGCTAAGGTAACAAAAGTGGTGTAAATAAAGTGTTAATTCTGCAATATTTTTTTTATACATTTGAAGTTTGTTTAAAAATATATCACGTCAAACGTAAAATTCACAGTGCTCTATGGTAAAGAAGATAGAACCCAAAGAAGAATCTAAATTGCATGTACAAGGTAAGGAATCTGTAAAAAAAGGGAAAGTTTTTGAGGAGCAGGTCGCTTCAATTTATAGATTATTAGGAGCTGAAATTAGCCTCGGAATAATGATTGTCAATAAAAAAGTGGATATTTTGGCTACTTTTCCAATTCCAGGAGCTAGAACTTCCCATCGAGTGCTAATCGAATGCAAAAACGAAAGCCGTCAGGCTAACCAGAACGCAAGAGTAAATGAGTTTATTTCAGTGCTTGAAAATGCTCGGAAATTAGGGCTCGCCGATTCTGGAGCTATAATAACTCTTGTTCCTTGGAGTGAACAAGCAAAGGGTACTGCTTTATTAGCGAAAATAGAAATATGTACATATGGCGATAAATTATATCAATTACTTGATTTTAAGTCATATCTGGAAGGGATTGTTAATTTATTTGAAAATGATAATCCTAAAAGATCAGATGATCCTGCAATAGGTAAGTATTACGTTGACCCATGCGCATTTAAAGTAATATCCGGTGAAGAAATATCAATTAATAATATTAATCATGAGATCAATCAGTGGGTTAATAATGACAGTTTAAAAAACCACCTTGCGATTTTAGGAGAGTATGGGACAGGCAAAAGTTCACTTTGTTTAAAAGTTGCAAGTGACTTTGCAAAAAACTTTCTAGAATCACCAACTTCTTATAGACGAATTCCAATCCTAATAAACCTACGAGAGTTTACAAAAACTATCAACATCGAAAGTTTTGTCACATCATTTCTTGATTCTGAATGTGGTATAAGTAATCCAAAGTTCAAGCTTTTTGATGAAATGAACAAAGCAGGAGCATTTCTTGTCATTTTAGATGGATTTGACGAGATGGCAATTAAGGTAGACCAATATACATTAGAACTAAATCTTGAAGAGATTGAAAAGCTAGCCTATCCAGATCGAAGTAAAGTTTTACTAACTTGTAGAACTGAGTATTTTATGAACAAAGATGAAGAGATTAAATCATTTTCACCTGATAATCTGATATTTGCTGGCAGAAAAACACGATTTGATGTTATACATTTAGCCACATGGAATAATGAGAGAATAGATTTTTTCCTAAAGAAAAGGGTCGAGCTGATGAAAACAGCAAAAGAAAATTGGGAGTATTATAAGAATCGAATCAATACAATTCCTGGGTTAGCGGATTTATCGAATAGGCCAGTACTGCTTGAAATGATTGTCAAGACTTTACCTATTTTAATATCTTCTAACATTCAAATCAATAGGCCCAAGCTTTATGAGACTTATTTAGATTTAGAATTAAGGCGACAAACAATCTCAAAGAAAAGAAAATTATTAATCTCCGACCCAATCAGATTTGAATTAATTCAGAAAATCGCTCTAAAATTCTGGATTTCGGACAGTGATACAATTTCATTTAAAGATGCAGAATCAAAGGTTAAGAGACATGTAAGAAGTTTGACGTATGGAGAAATAGAGAATTACACGCGTGAACTATTATCTAGCTCATTTTTAATTCGGGAAGAAAATAGTTTTAGATTTTCTCATAGATCAATTCTTGAGTTTTTAATTGCAAAAGAGCTTAAGGTTGAAGTTGATGTAAACAAGCCGATATCTTGGGGAAAAAAGGGGTTTGAATATAATGTAGCTAGCTTTATAAAGGAACTGCATCCTGATATAGTTAGGCTTGTAGAATGGGTAAATGCTTCAAAAGCGGAACCTAAAAATGCAATAGAAATTCGGGCTGGGAATGCACTTGAAATTATTCAATTATCAGATCCATTATTATTGTATTCGATTGATTTAAAAAATGTTAGAATTCGTGGAGCTGCAATTCGTAATATTGATTTCCGTGATGTTGACCTAACAGGAGCGCAATTTATAGGTTGCTTTTTTTTCGGCTCGCCTATAACAAAGTTGCAATATGAGACTGCTCAGTTTCTTAGATGTTACTTTAACATAGAGATATTATGTGATTTTAGTGTTATTGAAGATCCAGAGATTTTTGAATCTACTGTTTTTAATACTCAAAAATCTTTCTACAGTATGTTAAACTCCAATTTGTTTCAAGGGCGATTGTCAAGAATTGAATCTGATGATAAAGTTATAGTCTTTAAATATCTTTCTCAGATTTCAAGTAATGATATAACAGTCCTTGCTGAAGAACTCAGCGAGAACGAATATTTTTTACAGCTTGCATTCTTTCGAGAAGATTATTTATATTTTCCGTTTTTCCTTGATCCTAATGCGTTGAGTCCATTTGAATACCAATTAATAAAAGTAAATGTTTCTGATTTTGACGATGACGATAACATATGAATTTGATAATTTCAATTCTATGATTAAGTGTTTGTTCATTTGTGTTTATACAAAATTAAGCCCCCCGGATTCCGGAGGGCTCTTCCTGGTCAACGCGATTAACTAGGAAACCAAAACTGGCTATCTTCAATAAGCTTTTAATGTTTTCAAGTAAGAGCCCCCCACCATCAAGGGGGGCTCTGTCGCTATTGGGTGTGAATAGCGAAGCCAAACCCCGGCTATTCTTCATTAACTTGGCAAGAAATATTTCAAGTACCTAGTTATCAATCCGTACTTCATTGATATGAACTCCCAATATTAATGTGTGTAGATTCCGGACCATCCTGACCCCCCATTCCGGAGCAAACTGCCCCCCCATTCCGGGATACTGACCCCCCTGTTGAAAAGGTACAAATTCAGATTTATACTATTTTGAACGGGCTGTCATTCCGGCAATACTGACCCCG
>JBHEKZ010000583.1:0-3995 GCA_041859025.1 Melioribacteraceae bacterium
ATTAAGTGTGGTACTAATCTGAATAAAAATACATGTAATTGTGATCTAACCATACAAAATGATATTTGGGCTCCATTACAGAGCTTAAAAAATAAATTTAACAACTAAAAAATATAGGTAGTACAATGCCAAATCCGAAACGTAAGATGTCTAAGAGTAGAAGAGACAAACGTAGAACACATTATAAAGCTACAGCTCCTTCTCTTAGCCGCTGTTCAAATTGTGGTGAGATAAAACTCGCTCACAGAGCTTGTCCAAACTGCGGCTATTATGCCGGCAGATCAATGTTCGTTCCAGAACAATAAACATTTCTTGATGACGGAAACAGATTCTACAAAATGCAGAATTGCAATCGATGCTATGGGGGGCGATTTCGCCCCTAGGCATGAGATTCTTGGCGCTATTGCCGCAATGAATGCTGACAATTCTTTCGAGCTGATTTTGGTTGGCGATAAGTCGAAAATCCTTGAAGTCGCTAAACAAGAAAACGTTTCTATTGATGAAAAGTTAATTTATCATACCTCTCAAATTATTGATATGCATGATAAACCAACCGATGCTATTAAAAGCAAACCGGATTCATCTTTAGTTGTTGGCGCAAAGCTAGTGAAAGAGAAAAAAGCCGATGCATTTGTTTCTGCCGGAAATACAGGCGCAGTTGCGGCTGTATCTACTTTGTTGATGGGACGACTTCAGAACGTAGAAAGGCCAACAATTGGGAGCTACATTCCAAGTAAAAATAATGCAACTTTTGTGTTTGATGTCGGTGCCTTTGTTGATGTTAAACCAAATCATTTGCTTGGTTATGCAATTCTAGGCAGCATTTTTGTAAAAGAGTTATACAATATTCAGAATCCTACAATAGGATTGTTGAGTGTTGGCGAAGAAGATGAAAAGGGTAACAAACTTGTAAAAGAAACCGCCCAATTATTGCGTGAAACAAATCTGAATTTTATAGGAAATGTAGAGGGCAGAGATATTCTAAATGGAAAATGCAATATTGTATTGTGCGATGGATTTGTAGGTAATATACTTCTAAAGTTTGGTGAAAGTGTTCCCGGATTCATGAAATATTTGTTGAAGCAGCATTCTGAAACAAGCTTGATTGAAAAAATAAAAATAGGTTTGTTCAAGAACACTCTTAAAAAAGCGTTAAGCCCGTTAAATTCGGAGTTATATGGCGGAGTGCCGCTTCTAGGTATTAATGGAATAAGTATTATCGGACATGGTTCAAGTTCGCCGTTGGCTATTAAGAATATGATTCTCCGAGCAAAAGAAATGTATGATAAAAATCTTCTAATAAAATTTGAGGAGGCTTTAAAGCCTTATGCAGTCAAAAAATAAACTAAGAAACGCTAAGATAACAGCAGTTGGAATGTATGTTCCGCCAAAAGTTTTAGATAATAAGTATTTTGAAAAAATTGTAGAGACAAATGACGAGTGGATATTAACCCGTACTGGCATCAGCGAAAGAAGAATGCTGGAAGAAGGCGCTACAAGCGATTTAGCTGCACGCGCTTGCGAAGATTTGTTCAAAACTACATCTGTAAAACCGGAAGAAATTGATTGTATTATTGTTGCAACGGTTACACCGGATATGTTCTTTCCGGCAACTGCTTGTTTAGTACAAAATAAAATTGGTGCAAAAAACGCCTGGGGATTTGATCTTTCTGCTGCTTGTTCCGGATTTCTATTTGCATTAAAAACTGGCGCCAGTTTAATTGAAGGTGGTTCGTACAAAAAAGTCTTAGTTGTTGGGGCTGACAAGATGAGCTCAATTACTGATTATACAGATCGTAATACATGCATACTTTTTGGCGATGCTGCCTCTGCTGTTCTTCTCGAACCCACTGAAAATCTTGAAGAGGGAATTATCGACCAAATGTTATTTGTTGATGGTTCCGGTAAAGATGCACTTAATATGAAAGCTGGTGGAAGCTTAAATCCTGCTACACATGAGACGATTGACAAAAAATGGCATTACATATATCAAGATGGTAAAGCAGTTTTTAAAGTCGCAGTAAAAGGCATGGCTGATGTTTCGTATGAGATTATGAAAAAGAATGGTTTAACTGGCGATGATGTTGCTTACCTTGTACCGCATCAAGCAAATTTAAGAATCATTGATGCAACTGCTGAGCGTATGGGAGTTTCAAAAGATAAAGTAATGATAAACATTAATAAGTATGGCAATACAACTGCTGCAACAATTCCAATGTGTTTAACTGAGTATTACCGTGCAGGAAAAGTGAAAAAAGGTGACAATTTAATCTTAGCAGCATTTGGAGCTGGTTATACTTGGGGTGCTATATATTTGAAGTGGAGTATTGACTAATGGGCAAGCGCGCATTTTTATTTCCAGGACAAGGTTCTCAATATATTGGAATGGCAAAGGACCTTTTTGAGAACTCTGTAGAAGCTAAGGAAATGATTAAGACAGCCGAGGAAGCTACTGGTGTTAAACTCTCACATATCATGTTTGAAGGACCTGAAGAATCTTTGAAACAGACCGATGTAACACAGCCCTCAATTTTTCTTCATAGCGTAGTTCTTGCAAGTTTAATTAGAACTTTAGAACCAGATATGGTTGCCGGTCATTCTTTAGGTGAATACTCTGCTCTAGTAGCTGCAAAATCAATTCAATTTTATGATGCAGTTAAGTTAGTTCGTGTTCGCGGCGAAGCTATGCTTCAAGCCGGGATTGATTGGAAAGGTACAATGGCAGCAGTTGTTGGTTTGGATGGAAAACTTGTTGAAGAAGCATGTGTTGAAGCTTCTGTTGATGGAGTTGTTCAATGTGCTAACTTTAATTCGCCCGGACAAATTGTAATCTCCGGTTCAGTTGAAGGTGTAAAATCTGCGATGAATCTTGCTAAGGCAAAAGGTGCTAAACTTGTTAAGGAATTAGTTGTAAGTGGAGCGTTTCATTCACCTTTAATGGAGAGTGCACGCGAAAGACTAAAAGCGAAATTGGATGAAACTCCTTTCTATGATGCAAAGATTCCTGTTTATGCAAATGTTACAGCGAAGCCGGTCCAATCTAAAGATGAAATTAAAGATTTGCTTAATCAGCAGTTAACTAAGCCGGTTAGATGGGAAGAAACACTTGTAAATATGATTAATGATGGTGCCGATGAGTTTTATGAAGTTGGTCCTGGAAAGGTTTTGCAAGGTTTAGTTAAGAGAATTAACCCGAATGTGAAAGTGTTTGGAATTGATAAATTTTCTGAAGTTGAGATGTATTTGTGACCAAACCTAAGTTTGACAAAGTAATAAATGGGATGCAGATTGATCCCCTTATCTTTACTCAAAAATTTGTAAAGGCTTGCGATGTTTGTATCTGTTCCGGTGAGTGCTGTTACTATGGAGTATATACAGATAAATCCGAGCACGAACTAATTATGGGCATAAAAGAGAGAATCATTAAATCTATGGATGATTCTCAAACTAAAGATTCTGAAAAATGGTTTGAAGCTCCGGAACCGGATGATGATTTTCCTTCTGGAATTGCTGTTGGTACTGAAGTCCATAATGGGAAGTGTGTTTTTCTTGATCGACAAGGGTTTTGTACTTTGCAGAAGATAGCTATGGAAGATGGGGAATTTAAGTGGAAATACAAGCCGTTATATTGTATTTTGTTTCCGCTTGTTATATTCGAAGGCGTTCTGACAGTTGATGATGAGCATTTGGACCGGATGCATTACTGCGATAAGACGGAAAACCAGATTTCAACTGTATATGAATGCTGCAAAAACGAATTGAAGCATGTGCTTGGTGAGGAAGGCTTCAAAGAATTAGAAATTTACCATGATGAATATTTTGCTAAGAAGTAAATAGAGGCAATTTTGAAGTTACAAAACAAAAGAGCTGTAGTTACCGGGGGAACACGAGGAATTGGAAAGGGAATAGTGAAAGTGCTAGTTGAAAACGGCTGCAGTGTTGTTTTCACATATAATAGCTCTGAAGAAACAGCAAGAAAGATTGAGCAAGAATTA
>JBHEKZ010000595.1:0-6059 GCA_041859025.1 Melioribacteraceae bacterium
CTGATCGGCACCGCCGCCTCTAATAACCGGGCCGGAAGCACCGGAAACCACACCAGCTTGCAAACCAATAACACTTGCAACACTTGCAACCGGCAGATTTTCAATTTCTTCTACGTTAAGATTGACACGACTGGAAGCAACGTCTCTTTGAACTATTGGCTGCTGAGCAACAACAACCACTTCGTTTCCAAGAATAGCTTCTTCGCTTAATGAAATATCGAGGTTTGTTGTCTGGTCTATATTAACTCTTACATTAGTAATCGTTGCCGGTGAATAACCAATGTATGAAGCCTTAACGGTATATGTTCCCGGAGAAACATTTTGAATAACAAAGTAGCCTTCAACATCCGTAGAGGCTCCAATGTTAGTGCCGGTTAGCATCACGGTTACACCAACAAGAGGTTCTTTTGATTTAGAATCAATTACAAGACCAGAGATTTTTCCTGTAGTTCCTGCCAATAGTTGAATCGTGTAGAACAAGGTAAGAATTGAGAGAAGTAACAATTTTCTCATATTCGAAATCTCCTTAATTTCGGAAAAATGAATCAAATAGAATTAGCTTGTGTAAATTTGAAAATACAATACGTCTATTAATCAATAAAATCAACTTCAATTAATATTTGAGAACATCATTTTTACTTTACCAGCATCATTTTTTTACTTGAAATATTTGAGCCCGATTGAAGCACATAAATGTACATACTGCTAGGTAAATTTTCAGCATTAAACTCAATTGAATAAGAACCCGCGCTTAAATTTTTATGTAATAATTCTGATACTTGCTGGCCAAGGAGATTATAAATTTTTAATATCGTTAATCCACTTTCCGGAATTGAAAATGAGATTTGAGTAGTTGGATTAAACGGATTAGGATAATTCTGATTAAGAACAAATGCAGTTGGAACAGTTTCATCACCAATAGCGGAAGAAGTTAATGTCTTGAACTTATATGGCTCGGCCAATCCGCTGTTGCCGTATGAATTAAGAGCCATCACAGACCATGTATAAATTTTATTTTCGCTTAGTTTCTTTAGCGTAATTGTAGTATCTGTTATTGTTGTATCTACAACAATAATCGACGGAAGTATTGACAAACCATCAGCAACTTGTAATCTATATTTTTCAACTGTCTTAGCCTTGTTCCAAACTAAAGTTGGTGTAAGTGCTACGTTTGTAGATTTATCGGCTGGCAGAGATAACTGAGGAGCTGCCGGAAAGCCGGTAGTAAAACTTCTTACATCCGAATAGACACTTTCGCCAGCAAGATTTGAGGCCGTGATTCTCCAATAATAAGTAGTTTGACCTTTTATTCCGGTTACAACCTTAAATGTATCCGCAATGTTTGTTTGGTTTACAACAAAGGTAGTAAAGTTTTTATCTGTCGATAACTGAAATCTGTTATAAGTAGAGTGATCCGTATTTTCCCAAATAAATTTCACTGTGTCTTTTTGGTTTACAGCCAGATCAACCGGAGAAATCTGCAAAGGTTTGTTAGGCACGTTTATCTGAACAGCAATAACATTGCTGATACTGCTTTCATTGTAATTTCTATCAAGGGAAGAAACCGCAAAATACATTGTTGTACCCACAGCATTTTCGGCAGATTTAAGAGCCGCGTAAGGCGTACCTACTATATCATAAAGATTTGATGAGTTATCAGTTTCGTTCTGCTGTGGGTTGGCTGAGTTAAATTTGTAAACCGCATACATCGAGGCTGTCTCGTTATCACTAGCTTTGGAAGGAGCAGTCCAGAACAAACCATCGCCTCTTGTAGCAATTAATTTTTGCCATTTCAGATTTATAGGCGCGTTTGGTTTTACTTGATCTCGCCATGACATGTTTGGGATAAGAGCGGGATACTTGTACAATACTTTCAAAGAGTCATAAAAACCAAGCGGATTAGCTAATGTAGATGTTGTATTATATAGTACACTGCCTTGACAGTCTTTATCAGTTCTATTTAATCTAATCTGTCTTGGCACTTCGTTCGCGTTGAAGGGGCTATTGATTCTATAAACAGCATGACCAACATACATATGTCTGTTATGAACTCCGGCAGAATCAGCCCACCAAGGCATTAGTTTACCATAATCTTGTCCGCCGCCAAAAGCCCAGTAAAGCTGGGGATTAATGTAATCGATAGTCTGGGTGCGCAGCCAAGCCATAGCATCGCAATAAATTGCATTATAATTGTCGCTACCGGTAATACCTGATGGATAACCTGGGCGCCAAATGCCGCGAGGACTGATTCCCCATTTAACATAAGGTTTAACACTCTTTATAGAATCGTTAATCATTTTAACAAGAGTATTAACATTATTGCGGCGCCAGTCAGCTACGCTGGTAAAACCGGCACCGTAGGTTTGAAAAGTTTTTGCATCTTCCGATCCCATTCCATCCAAATAGAAATAATCATCGAAATGAACAGCATCTATATCATACCTTTTTACAACATCCATAATTACTGATAAAACATAACTTCTTACTTGCGGGAGTCCCGGATCTAAAATTTTTGTTGTTCCCTTTGTGAATGTCCATTCAGGATGAGTATTTGAGATATGGTTTGAAGCAGTTGAGTAATTACCAACACTTCTTTCTACTCTGTAAGGATTAAACCACGCATGCAGTTCCATACCTCTTTTATGAGCTTCGGCGGTTGCAAATTCTAGTGGATCGTAAAAAGGATTAGGAGCTTTGCCTTGAACACCTGTGAGCCAATAAGACCAAGGTTCAATCGAGGAGTTATAAAGAGCATCACATTCAGGTCTAACTTGAAACATAACAGCGTTAACATTCACCAATTTCAATTCATCAAGAATTCTAATGAGGTCTTGCTTCTGAGAACTGGTTGAAGCACCTTTAACCGGCCAGTCAATATTTGTAACGGTAGCAATCCAAGCCCCTCTAAATTCTCTTTTGGGACTCGAGTTTTGCGATAAAACTGCAGTGTGAAGAATTAAAAGGAGTCCTACCAAATAGTAAAATTTTCTCATGAATATCCTAAGAGCCCTTAAAGAGAATGAAACGCATGGTTAATTTGTAAACTATACTTCTGATTTCAACTACCCTAATGTGTAGTTTTAATTCACGGCTATCCGCCTTAATCGTTAACTTATGTTCTATATAAGAACAGACGTATTACCACTTACTAAGTATTCTTAGTTTTTGACCTTTATTAACTGCCTCTGCACGGCTGTGAACATGCAATTTTTCATAGATACTTCTAATATGATACTTAACTCCATCAACCGACAGAAACATTTCTTCAGCAATTTTCTTGTAAGATTTCCCTTCGGAAAGCAAGTTAAGGATTGTTCTTTCCTTCTCAGTTAAATTATCTTCTTCGTAACGTGGCTTAAATTTATGAAAAGATTTAAGAACTCTGCGTGCTATTTGCGGTGTCATTGGGGAACCGCCCTTTATAGCAATCCGTATAGATTCTATCAGTTCTTCGGGTGATACTGATTTATGAAGATAACCTACCGCTCCGGCTTGCAGTGAACCGAAAATGCTTTTATCATCATCTTGGATTGAAATCATAATAATAAGAGGTTTACTATGACTGCTGCTGATCACCTCGGCGCCTTTAATCCCGCTGATACCGGGAAGATTGATATCAAGCAAAACTATATCACTCTTCTTTAGTTCTTCCGATTCCAGAGCTTCTTCACACGAACCGAATGTACCAAGAACAACAAAATCTTCTTCGGCACTAAGTGTGGACTCCCAGGCAGTCCTTGCAAAAGCATTGTCTTCTATAATTGTTATTCTAATCATTAATATTTTTTTAAGAAAAATGGATAAACATAATTATACAAACACTACCTATAAAGGTAGAAAACTAAATCTTAATAGAGAAAAACCACCTCGTTCCTAAATTTTCTCCCGTAGTAAGTTCGTACTTAGCTTTTAGATCCTCGGCGCGGTTTTTAATATTCACAATACCATTGCTGAATGTTTTTTCCTCTTTATTAAATCCAGTTCCATCATCTTCAATTGTCAAATCAAGAGTCTTTCCGTTATAAGCAAATTTTATTTTCACATTCTTGCATTGCGAATGTTTGACAATATTAGTTATGGTTTCTTTGCAGATACACCATAAGTGCTGCCTATTTTCCATAGATATTGATTTATCCGGCGCAACTGTTGGTAGTTCAATATTGTAATTGATCTCTTTCGAATCAAGAAGATCGGACGCATAACGGTTGAACTTGATAAAGAATTTGCCGAGACCATCTTCATCCGGATTGACAGTCCATATCAAATCTTTAATATTATCTTGGGCGTTGGCCGAGCTTTCCATAATTAAATTCAAATACTTTGAAACGCTTTCCGAGTTACTTGTTTCTTTTTCGATTGCACGCACAAAATATTGAATGCTGGAAAGTGTTCCTCCAACTTCATCATGCAGATTGCGCGCGATTCTTGATCTGGTGCGCTCGATTCCCACAAGTTTATTCAATCTAATTTCGTAGAATAAGAATATCACACCTAATAGTAGAATGAAGACGATTATCCTAAACCACAAAGTCTCCCAATATGGAGGAGTAATTATTATTGTAATAGAACGTTCAACATCGCTCCATATACCATCATTATTTGATGCTACGACTTTAAGAACGTAAGTACCTGGATTCAAATTTGTGAACTTAGCCGTTCTGTTATTTGCATCTACGAAAACCCAGTTATCTAAAAACCCTTCCAACTTATAAGCATATCTATTCTTGGATGGAATTGCATAGTGCAAAGCTGCAAATTCAAAACTGATTACTTTGTCTTTGTAAGAAAGTATAACTTCGTCAAGATCATTCAATGGTTTGGTTAACGGAGAGTTTTCTCCCATCTTAACTTCCTGATCCATGATAGTAAGTTTTGTAAAAGCAATTTGAGGCTTGTAAGGATTATCGATTATCTCGTCAGGATAGAAGGAAATCAGTCCATTCGAATAACCGATGAACATCTTTCCATCGTTGTTTTTAAAGTAGATGTTCCCATTCAACTCCATTGCAGGTAAACCATCCTTAGAGCTGTAATTTTTAAAAATCTTTTTTATCGGATCGAACTTGCTTATTCCGTCGTTGGTTCTAATCCACAAATTTCCACGCGAATCTTCTTGAATGCTGTAAATGGTGTTATCGTTTAGCCCGTGACTCGTAGTATAATGCTCGAAGTTATCTTTTTCCCTATTGTATTTATTCAACCCTTGGTAAGTACCAATCCACAAATCTCCGGCTTTGGATTCGTAGATATTGTAAACTCTGTCGTTAGAAATACTCGTAGTATCATTGGCAAGCACATGATAATGACGGAACGTTTCTTCCTTCTCGTTAAAAACATCAAGCCCGCCAAAAGTGCTAATCCAGAAAACGCCACGGCTATCTTCGAACACCGACATAACTCTTGAATCGCCAAGCGATTTTGTATCCGGTTCATTATGTATGTACTTCTTGATAGAATTCTTCGCCGGATCATAAATTGTTATACCACCGGCTAAAGTACCGCTCCAGAACCGGTTCCGTTTATCAATGTAAAACCACTTGACAAAATTATTTCCCTGAGACGGTGTTCCGTCGTCGAAATATTGAACTACATTGAACTCGTTTTTATCAGCGTTATAGTAATGGAGACCGTTGTAACTTCCCACCCATATATAATTCTTCTCATCGATATAAACGTTTGAGGATCGCTTGGTTTGGAATCCATTCTTTGCATCAACTTCGCCAAAAAACTTTATCTTTCTCTGATTACTCTTGGTAATTGCAGATTCACCTGGACCGGCCCAAAGTATTTTTTCGTTAATAAATTTTTGCGGTACAGTAAATTGATTATCGAGAAAAGATTTATAGTTCTCGTTAAAATCTATGATGTTGAATTTTTTCTTTCTTGAATCGTATTTATTTACTCCCGCAATTGTACCAAACCAGAGGACACCGGTTTTGTCTTGAAATATCGATCTGATCTTGTTATCATTTATCGTGCTAACATCTTTAGGATTGGAATAAATTGCTGTTTTTCTAAATGTTTTTTTATCAAACTTAAACATGCCGCTGTATGTACCT
>JBHEKZ010000116.1:0-3963 GCA_041859025.1 Melioribacteraceae bacterium
GTAGGTATTCATTTACTAATGTTGCAACCTCATTACCCAAAACATCATAAACTTTCAAACTAACATTGCTTGCCGCTTGTATCCTGTAGCTAATCGTGGTTTCCGGATTAAATGGGTTGGGATAATTTTGACTCAACTCGAACGTTGATGGAATTTGATTTGATGTTTTTTCAACCGATGTAATTTGAGTTAAACTTCGTCTCCAAACACCAGCTTTAAATAAACCAATAAATGCATTGTCGTTATTCGCAGAAAAGGCATCGACAGAATATGATGCTGGTAAGCCGTTAGCCCAAGTCCAAAAACTTGCGCCATCATTGGTAGTATGGAAAACCCCTCTTTTTATTGCAACAAACAGAGCGGTTCCTTTAGAAGCAAACCCTACAGCTCCTCCGTATGAACTAATAAGGCTATTGTTCAGTTTGCTAAAAGTTGCGGTTGTATTACTAGCCTGACGTTTGTAGAAAGCGTCTCCATCACAATAAATGTAGCCGTTATGAACTATAGAAGCATTTATTCCTGATGGTGCGCCACCATTTGATTGAAAGTTGAAAATTTGGTCCCATAACTCTCCGCCATCCGTGATAAGCGCCAACCCCCCGCCACTGATTTGGTTTAGGCATAGATATACGTTTTGTTCATTCGAGTTCAGTTGGTTTATATTCGCTCCAACCATTCCTTTTTGAGTCCAAGTAAGACCGTCATCTGTTGATTTAAAAACACCGTATGCTGTTGCTGCGCCGGCATATACAGCTTGCCCGGCTTTAGTAAAAGTTTTAAAGTCAGAAACGCCAAATTGGTTGTTCGTTATTTGAATCCAAGTATCACCTTTATCGGTGCTTCTGTATAAACCATTCTTTGCAATCTTGGTATCGTAGGCACCTGCCAGCACAAGATTGTCTTTAACAAACAATCCGCTAATTTTTTTTTGTGTTGTTCCTATTTTTATCTGCTTCCAAGTTGTTCCGTTATCTATACTTCTATAGATACCGCTAGTATCTGTACCAACCATAACTGTTGTGCCGTCAACCGCAATTGATTTTATTACATTAGTTGGTAAATCCAATACTTTAACCCATTGAGCATTAATTGTAATTGAAGCAAAAAGAAATAATGTAATAAAGCGTTTCATAATCTATTTCCTTTATTTTTCTTACTTAATAAGAATCATTTTCTTTGTTTGAACGAAACCGCCTGCCCGTAAAGTATAGAAGTATGTCCCGCTTGTTAATTGAAGTTTATCAATTGAGAATTGAGAATGATGTGTTCCGGCTTGCTGAAATTCATTAACCAATGTAGCTACTTCAGTTCCAAGAACATCATAAACTTTCAAACTCACACTGCTTGCGGTTTGCAATTTGTAACTTATTGTTGTTTCCGGATTGAACGGATTTGGATAATTCTGGCTCAATTCAAATGTAGAAGGAACTTCGTTGTTTGTTTGCATTACGGATGTAATCATTCCGGAGTATGGACGTTTCCAAACATCACCTTTATAGATTACAAACAAATCTGTTTTGCCCGGAGTTAAAAACGAACAATAGGATGCGCCCGTCATTCCCGCGCTTGCATCACTCCAGCTTGCACCTAAATCTGTTGATAAATAAACACCGTAATCGTTGCCGGCAAAGATGTTTGTACCTACTGTAGCCAAAGCATCAACCGGAACTTTCGGTAATCCGTTGTCAGAAATAGTCCAATTACTTCCATTATCAACAGAGCGAACAACTTCGTTTACAGAACTAGATATTCCGGCAAATAGATTTTTATTTGTCTTCATGTAAGCAATTGAAGAAACAGTGTTGTTCGGAATTCCAGTAGACGACAAAAGCCATTTCGAGTTAGCTGGATCATATCTAAATATTCTGGCACCAACACCAACAAATAAATCTGTGTCTGTAGTAAGCAATGGTCTAGCAACTAAACCAGTAATTCCGCTATTATGTTGTGCCCAGGTAACTCCGTTATCTAAAGAAATATAAACACCGCTGTTATTTGTAGTAGCAAAAAGCTTTGTTCCAAATTGCGCAAACGCTCTAATAATAGCGGTGGCTGGTATTCCCGTATTAGATAGAGTCCACGTATTTCCATTATCAACAGATTTAAATATTCCGCCGCTAGTTGTTCCGGCAAATATTGTATTGCCCAGGACTTCAATTGCCCACACTTGTTTAATGGTTATTCCATTATTTATTTCTGTCCAATTGACACCATTGTTTGTAGACCGATAAACACCATTGTTCAAAGTACCGGCAAATAAGGTTTCTCCACTCACAGATAAACTAAAAGCAAAAGCCGGTAGATTTGTTTTAGTCCATTGAGCATTAATGGTAAGAGTAATAACAAAAAGAAGAAGAACAATTTTGTAAATAACTTTCATATTAATTTCCATTTACTTCTATAATTATTTAATTAATATCATTTTTTGCGTTGAAGAAAACCCTTCTGACCTTAGTGTATAGAAATAAACTCCGCTGGTTAATTGATAATTACCAATTGAGAATTTAGAATTATATGTTCCCGCCTTCTGGTATTCATCCACTAAAGTTGCTACTTCATTTCCTAGAACATCATATACTTTTAAGCTCACATTACTTGCATTGGAAAGCTTGTATTTAATTGTTGTTTCCGGATTAAACGGGTTGGGATAATTTTGGTAAAGTTCAAAATCGCTTGGAACACGGTAAGCATTTTCATTTACAGAAGTAGTTGGGTTTGCAATTCTATAAACCGATGCAGTAGATCCGCTGCTTTGGTAATCGTACAAATAAATATTTTGAGGAGTTAACGCAAACGAAGTACTGCTTGTCGCAGCATTTAATGCGGGCAAACCGCTGGTAGACATTGCATTCCAGTTTGCACCGTTATCGGTAGAAGAAAAAATGGATACTTTCGAATCTAAGAAGCCAATTGTAGCCACATATAGCGTGTTGCCGTAAGCCACCAATGCTTTCGAAATTTGAAATGATAGCGCATCGGGTAATCCCTTGCTAACACTCTCCCAAGTTTTTGTAGTAGAATTGAACCTGTGAACACCGCTGCCTGAAGTTATTCCATAAACTGATCCGTTAAAACTTATTACATAAGATACCAAGAGAGCCGGGCTCCCCGGATTGTTAATTGCCCAGGTTTGTCCGCCATCTGTTGAAACCACAGCTCCAGTTCCTACAATTGTTGAAACCAATGTATTTCCGGAAGCGGCAAAGCAAGACATGTTCCCTCCGGCGGTTGTGTTGATTATTGTTTCTACCCAAGTCAAACCATTATCGGGTGATGTGTAAAACGATTTTCTGTTAGAAACCGCATATAACTTTTCTGCATCGGAAGTCATCCAAAGAATTGCACCATTTCCTGTTACAGTTGGTATGTTTGACTTTTGGGTCCAAGTTTCGCCACCATCTTTTGAAGAATAAATACTTTTACCGGAAGTGGCTGTTAGAGCAAATATTTCGTTCTTATAATTGAACATATAATAAACATCATACGGAAACTTGCTTATTATATCTGTCCATGTCGTTCCATTATCTGTAGACTTGTAGACATGGTAACCGCTAAATGACCCGTACAAAAACAAAGTTGAATTAAATGTGTGTAACCTGCCAGATAGCCCAACATTTTGTGTACTCACTTTTGTCCATTGAGCATTGATGCTCACGTACATTACTAAAAGGAAAAATATAAATTTTGTTTTCACACTTCCTCCCGAGAAGTTTATCGAACTCTATTGTCGCTTGCTTTAATAAGAACTAAATGCGAATTCGTCATTTTACTCCCTGGAGGGAACCTCACGAATCCGCATTCAGTTATGGCCGTACTTCGAATTATTTAATTCACTTTTACATTTACACTTTTTACAATTTCTGAAACAAAGTAATATTTCTTTCCGCTAGCAGTCGTAAATGAATAATTATACTTAACAACAAAGATCATGCAGTCGCCGCTAAAGCTCGCTAGATCAGCAGC
>JBHEKZ010000147.1:0-3566 GCA_041859025.1 Melioribacteraceae bacterium
AGAGAGCTCAACTTTGGTATTCTTTAGAACGAAAGAATTTGGTTTCTTGGAAGCGTCAATCTGTTTTTGCAAGTCAGCAAAGACTAAGTTTTCTTCTTTTAGTAAATTATCCGCAACAGATCTCGAAATCTGTACTACCGGAAAATCCTTCATTCCGGGTGCGCCGTCGTAACGAGGTTCTGCAATAACATCATCATTTTTGGGGAGCCAGCCATTCACAATTAAGAGCCCAAGCGCACCTTTATCTTTAGCATTGTTTGCTTTATTTCGCAAAGTAGTAAAGCGTTCAAATTCTGAACGGGAACTGTCATGTTCAGGATGGCTTTTTATTGCTACTACAATTTTACCTTTTACATCAATACCGGCATAATCATCGTAGTTTAGCTTCGCTGCAGAAATTCCATAACCTACAAAAACCAATTCTCCGGCAACTTTAGCTTTGCCGGAAAAGCCTAAAGCTGAAAAATCCTTTTTTACCTTTAGGGTGGTTTTCTTAGCACCGTTTACTAAAGTGATGGAATTCTTTTTGGTCATTTCAACTTTTTCGATGAAGGGAAACTCTTGAAACCACTTTCCGTTGAATGCTGGTTTTAGTCCGTAAGATTCGAATTGAGCTTTTATATAATCTCCAGCTTTGCGTTCTTCGGGTGAGCCGGTAAATCTTCCTTTTAATGCATCCGATGCTAGGTAATTTAAGTGAGCTTTTATTTCTTCCGCTGTTATATTCGCGTTACGACTTTTATCTTGTGCGGCAATTAGAGAAACAAGTAAAAGTAAAAGAACCGAAATTCTTTTCATTCTATCCTCATAATTTGATTTCTGAAAAATTGTGAGCAAAATTAACTTATTCATTCACCCAAACCAAAAAAGTTTTTCTCTTGTTTGGATGGATAGACATCTTCAATTGGCAACAAAATATTCTAGCGGAAAGTTGAATATTTCCATAAAAATTTGGTCAAATAGAACTTCTTAGCTAATATTTAATGTTACTATATAAAGCACTATTTTAAGATCGAACTCACGGTAATCAATCCAAATTGAACTTTAAAACACATTATAGGAGTTAATATGTCAAAGACATTCGAAGTTGTAGAACGCGTTGGAATATCAACAGAAAGCATAGCTGAAGCGGTACGCGAAGTGGTTTTGGAAGCGAATTCAGAGAAGAAAATTGGCTGGTTTGAAATTGTTGAAGAGAGAGGTCGCGTAACTTCTGAAGGCAAAGTTGAATTTCAAGTTAAAGTTAGAATTGGCAGAAAACTAAAAGACTAAAAGGAGAAAAAATGGCAATTAAAGTTGGAGATGTAGCACCGAATTTTTCGCTAAAAGATACGGCAAATCAGACACATAATTTAGCAGATTACAAAGGCAAGAGTAATGTTGTTTTATTATTCTTTCCAGCTGTTGGTACAGGTGTATGCGAAAAAGAATTATGCTCTACAAGAGACAGCATGAAGGATTACGAAGGACTTAGCGCACAGGTTTTTGGTATAAGCGTAGATGGTCCTTTTGCTCAGAAACTTTGGGTTGATAAGTATCAATTCAACTTTCCGATACTTAGCGATTTTAATAAGGAAGTATCACCTGCATATGGAGCATTTTACGATGTTTGGCTTGCCGGCAAGTGGGATTTAAAGGGCGTGGCTAAACGAGCTGCTTTTGTAATCGACAAAAGCGGTGTTGTTCAATATGCTGAAGTTCTTGAAAACGCTGGTGAGGAACCTAACTATAGCGCAATTCAAGAATGCTTAAAGAAATTAAACTAATCTGTTTTGTTGAAAGAAAAAGGAGACTATTAACGTCTCCTTTTTTATTTTTAAACGGAACTAATACTAAAGTATGTTATGTTGATGAAAATAAAGAGGTAGATATGTTAGAAGTCGGCAAAAAAGCCCCGGCATTTAAATTACCAGATGCTAGCGGGAATAAAATTTCTCTTGGTGATTTTAAGGGGAAGAAAGTCGTACTATATTTTTATCCTAAGGATATGACTTCCGGCTGTACGCAAGAAGCATGCGATTTCCGCGACTCATTCCCGGATTTTAGAAAACTTAAAACCGTAGTAATTGGCGTAAGTGCAGATTCCGCTAGTTCACATCAAAAATTTACAGAGAAGTACAGTTTGCCTTTCATTCTTTTGAGTGATGAAAATAAAGAGGTTCTCGAAAAGTATGGCGTGTGGAAAGAGAAAAGTATGTATGGAAAGAAATATATGGGAATTGAACGCACAACTTTTGTCATTGATGAAGAGGGGAAGATTCAAAGCATTTTCCCTAAGGTAAAAGTTGCCGGACATGTGGAAGAAATCCTAAAAGTGATAAAAGGGAAGTAAAAGATGATTTACGTAACCCGGCGGGAAGTATTTTCAGCTTCGCATAGGCTATATAATCCAAACTTATCGGATGAAGAAAATAATTTACTCTTTGGAAAATGCAACAATCCAAATGGGCATGGTCATAATTACACTTTGGAAGTAACTATATGCGGGGAAATAAATCCGGCTACTGGTTACTTGATTGATCTTAAACTCTTGAAGGAAATAATAATAGAAAATGTAATAACAAAGGTTGATCACAAAAATTTGAACCTAGATGTTGACTTTCTTGCCGGACAAATTCCTACTGCAGAAAATATTGCTGTCGGAATTTGGAACCAGCTTGAAACAAAAATTCCCGTTGGAAAGCTTTACTCAGTAAAGCTAAAAGAAACAGAAAATAATTTTATTGAATATAAAGGAAAGATGGAGTGATGGATTATTCAAAAATTGAAAAAGGTGTTAAAGATATTTTGACAGAGATTGGTGAAGATCCTAATAGGGAAGGACTTCTCAAGACGCCAGGCCGTGTAGCAAAATCTTATGAGTTTTTAACCGATGGATATAATAAAAATATTGATGAACTTCTAAATGATGCGATTTTCAATGAGAAGTATGACGAAATGGTTATTGTTAAGGATATTGATTTTTATAGCATGTGCGAGCATCATCTTCTACCATTCTACGGAAAAATCCATATAGCTTATATACCAAATGGTAAAATTGTGGGACTCAGTAAAATTCCCCGTATTGTCGATATGTATGCGAGACGTCTTCAAGTTCAAGAGAGAATGACGCAAGAAATTGCCGACACACTTGAGAAATATTTATCCCCGAGAGGCGTAGCAGTTGTTGCTGAGGGTTACCACATGTGTATGATGATGCGCGGCGTACAAAAACAAAACTCAATTACCACAACAAGCGCTATGCACGGAATTTTCAAAGAAGATGCTAGAACCAGAACCGAGTTTCTAGGTCTAATCGCTAAGAGAATTTAATGGCCGAAAAGAAAAAAATAATCTGGATTACCGGTGCAAGTGCCGGAATTGGTAAATCTCTTGCTGAAGTCTTTATTAGTCATGACCACTATGTAGCGGGTACTGCCAGACGAATTGATAAGCTAAATCAAATTAAGGAAACACTCGGAGAAAAATTTGTCCCGATACAGCTGGATATTACCAACAAACTAAGTGTAGAAAAAGCTTTTTCGCAGCTAAATTCGGAATTTGAGATTGATGCTTTAATTAATAAT
>JBHEKZ010000184.1:0-2536 GCA_041859025.1 Melioribacteraceae bacterium
GATCGGTGACCTCGGTGTGGCCCAGTGCCTGAATAACATCCTGCTTGACAAGAATCTCTGAACAAACGGAGCAGTGCTTTCAATTTCCTCCGGCGTCATCCCCCTTCCATAATTTTTTATCGTGATAGTTATGTGTTCTTCTTCGTCAAGCGAAGTTATTTCGATTGGTTTGTTTGTAGTGGAAAACTTTATTGCATTCTCAATTAGTTCGCCAAAAATTACATTGAAGTGCTCTTCCATCATTCTAACGTCTGCCGATACCGGAGAAATTATTACGGGTATTTTTGAATCTGCAGTTTTAAGCTTTTCGTGTACTATATGGTCTAAAATAAATTCTTGAATTGCGGTTTTTTTATCTAAGAGTATATCATAGCTTTTCTTATTGCCGTTAATGAGTTCCGCTTCGTTAAAAAGAATAAATTTCTCAATCGTTTTGTGAAGACGCAGAGAAGAGTACTTCATTTTAAGTAAAATATCTTTTGTCTCAGATTTCTCTATAATGTCAATGTCTTCAATTAAGATATTAGTAAAGCCGATAATGGAGGCAAGTGGTGTTCTCAACTCGTGAGGAATTGAGCCCGAAATCGTTTTATACGTATTCTCGAATTTTTTATCGAGTCTTTCTTTTTTTTCTAATCTAACTTCAACAGCTTGCAAAATTTCTTTTGCGTGAAAAGGTTTTGTTAAGTAATCATCGGCTCCGGTGTTCATTCCGGTTCTAATTTCGTTTATTGATGATTTAGCCGAGAGAAATATAAAAGGAATGTTTTGTGTCGAAATGTTTTCTCTAAGTAGCTTTAACATTTCAAGGCCATCCATCATCGGCATCATAATATCTGCAATTATTAAATCAGGTAGGAAACTGAGCGCTTTTTTGTAGCCGTCATATCCGTTTTCCGCATATTCAACACTATAGTCATTTGCCAGTAGCAGATCAACTAAATTTTCTCTTACATCATCTGAATCTTCAACAACCAATATCTTTTTCAAAGTAGTTCTCCTGGTTTCTGATACAAAAATCGTGAACTGTGGAATATTTTGAATTAAGAATAAAAAATGCGGTCTAGTTGGTAAAATAGCGGTTTAATTTGCAAATAAGCGGTAGTTAAAATACTTAGTTAACTAATTTTGATCGAATATTGGCACTGTAACGGCGACTTGATATTATCGGCTCTGGGTATTTTAATAATTGGATTTTATATGAGTTATTAAACCACTTCTCTATCTTTTGTAAGAACGCAAGATTTACTATTATAGATTTGTGTACTCTAATAAAGGAGTTTTCCGGAAGTATTTCTTCCCAAACTTTTATCAATTTTCGTAAATGCACTTTTGTGCCATCATCAAGAAAGAGTTCGGTGTATTCTGCATCTGCGTTGATGCAAACAATAGATTTAACCATCACTTTTTTTACTTGTTTGGTCGATTGAATAAAAATTAAATCATCAAAAGTAAGTTTGCGATGACTATCGTTAGTGGTCTTAGTTGGTTTTTCTTCGTTTAAATTATGTTGTGCTATACGGGTATTAACTACGTTTATAAGTTCGTTGGCATCGTATGGTTTTGTTAAATAATCGTCTGCCCCAAGATTCATTCCGCTGCGTAAGTCTTTCATCTCTGCTCTGGCTGTAAGAAAAACAAAAGGAATATTTCTTGTCTGAGAGTGTGTTTTTAATTCACTGATGATTTGATAGCCGTCTGTATCCGGCAACATTATATCGCACAAAATAAGGTCTGGTAGAAATTCTTTAATTAACTCTATTCCTTCTTTTCCAGTTTCTGAAAAATGAGTTTGAAAGCCTTCTACATCAAGTAGTGATATTAGATTTTCTCTTAAAGCCTCATCATCTTCGATTACAAATATCTTTTTCATTATTTTTGTGTTTTAATTGGAATGTAAACATTGAATGTAGAACCAACATCAACTTTGCTTTCGAACTCAATTTTTGCTTCTAGCAAATCCAGAGCTCTTTTTAATATTGAAAGTCCAAGCCCCGTCCCCTTTATTTTCCCAGTGTTTTTACTGCGCATAAAGGGTTCAAATAAAACGTTAAAATCTTCTTCCGGTATTCCAATACCTTCGTCCTTTACTGAAAAGACGATTTGTTCGGAACTTTGTTTCAAGTAAATAAAAACGTTCTTTTCTTTTGGAGTGTATTTAATTGCGTTTGATATTAGGTTTACAAAAACTTGGCGCAGTAGTTTTTTGTCGGTTTTTGTCAAAATGGATGAATCATACTTAGTAAAGTGAATCAATGGAGCGTCTTCGTTTCCAGCTTTAAGTTCTTCGATCAATTCTTCAACGTAATGGACAAGGTCTATCTCTTCATAATTGAACGCAACTTTACCACTATCGGCTCTATTTATTTCTGTAACGTCGTTAAGAATCTCTATTAAATTTTTAATAGATCGTTTAATTTTTGCAAGTAGAGAATTTCTTTTTTCAACAGTCCATTTATCCCAGTACAATTCCAGGAGATCTGAAGAAGATAGAATAGCTGCAAGTGGTGTTCTAAATTCATGAGAAACCATGGAA
>JBHEKZ010000283.1:0-2966 GCA_041859025.1 Melioribacteraceae bacterium
CTTCTATTGGCTTAGGTAAATCCGGAATATTCTTACCGTATTTGCCAATCAAATTTCTAAGAGCAAAATATTTTGGAGTTGGATTTCCCTGCTCATTAATCGGCGCATCATAATCGTAGCTGGTTAAGTCAGGCTCGTAACCTTTTCCGCCGCTGTTAGCGCCGGCACTAAAACCAAAATTTGTACCTCCATGAATCACGTAGAAGTTAAAAGACTTTTTGTTATCGAGCAGATATTTTACTTCTTTCAAAAGTTCGGTTGTATCCGGACGCGCCCACTTTTCTCCCCAATGTGTTAGCCAGCCGGGATAAGTTTCGCTGCTGAAAGCCGGAACATTTGGATTTCGTTTCTCAGCTTGAGCGAAATCATTTTCGTTGCTGCCGCTGTCTAAACCAATTGCGGCGCCATCAATATTGCCGGCTTCCAGCATATAAGGAGTTGGACCGTCTGCAGTATAAAATGGAACATCAATTCCATTCTTCAGCCAAATCTTTCTAAGTTCTTCCAAATAGTTTTTATCGTTGCCGTAACTGCCATATTCATTTTCTATCTGCACCATCAATATTGGTCCGCCGTTAGTAACAAGCAGCGGTTTAATCTGCTTAGACATTACATTTAAGTATCGTTCAACTGCTTGCATGTAGCGTTCATCCATGCAGCGAACTTTTATATCGGGAATTTTTAACAAGTATGAAGGTAATCCGCCAAAGTCCCATTCGGCGCAAACGTAAGGACCGGGACGAAACAAAACCCACATTTTTTCTTCTTGCGCAATCTTAACAAACTGCGCTATGTCTCTATTCTCAGTTTTGAAATCGAACTTGCCGGGAGATATTTCGTGGTAGTTCCAGAAAATGTATGCGGCGATTGTGTTGCATCCCATTGCTTTAGCCATTTGAATTCTATGGCGCCAATATTCTTTTGGAACACGCGCGGGATGAATTTCGCCGCTGATCATCTGGAACGGTTTTCCATCAAGAAGAAAATCTTCTGTACCTAAAGTAAAGGTGTGTTTTGCTTTTTGTGCGTATAACAAAATAGGAAGAACAACCAAAAACAGAGTTAAAACTTTTTTCATTTTGCACCAATTATTTTTTAATGAACAACATGTTATCTGGAATTTGCTGTTTAGGTAATCCGCTGCCTTTAATAGAAACTTTTAAATCATCTCCGCCGGTTTTATCAAAGAACTTTATTTTTATCGAGTGAAAACCTTCTGCGAGTGCAATAACTCCCTCTTTTTCTACTGAGCCATGAAGTTTGTCGTTATCCACAATTAAATTGCCGTCTATGTAAAGCCGGCTTCCATCATCGGATGTTGTATAAAAATTATATACTCCATCCTTGGTAATTTTAATGTAAGCGTCGTATTCAAATCCGAAAAGATCAACTTGTTTTCTTACAGAATAAAAGAAGTTTGCAATCTCACCGGCACTAACAGGTTTTAGCTCCTCAAACTTTGGAAGCTCATCCCAATCACCTTCATAATATTTGTAATTAACCCCATTCACGTTGTTCTCAACTTTAACGGATTTAGACGGTTCCACTTTTGCAAAAGAGGCTTGAGTTGTTTCACTTACCGGTTTCCCATTCTTAAATCCGCGAACGGATAAAGTACAAGTTCCTTTTATTTTAATGTCGCCAGCGACTAGTAGAGATTTAGCCGTCGGCTGGCTTCCATCCAAAGTATAACGTAATTGTACTTTCTTGCTTTCGGCGGACACTGTAACGTTCATCTCATCTATAAAAATTGAAGCTTCGCTTTCAATAACAGGCGGATTGTTTATCTCCGGTTTTCCAGCTATATCAAGAATTAGAACAGAGTTGTTTTCATCCGGCGCTTCAATCGGAACAGTTATTTCGATTGCATCTTCATTTCTTTTAGTTGTCAGCGATTTACTCTTTGTATCGTTAAGCAAACTTGCTTTCTTAACTTTGTTGAAAATTCCGGGCACAATTAATTTTCCATCTGTCGGCCAATCGAAAACGTGAAGATAGAGTCTGGTGCCGCCTCTGATTTCTTTTTGCGTACATCTTCCCCAAGAAAGATTTTTAAAGGGACTTGCATGCGTTCCATAAATTGCCTCTCCGTTAACTTGCATCCAATCGCCGATTTCCTTCAATCTATCAACACTTGGCTGCGGAAATAATCCTTCTGAAGTTGGTCCAACATTCAGCAAATAGTTTCCACCTTTTGAAGCAATGTCTGCAAGCATCTGGAGAATTTGCTTTGTCGATTTCCAGTTGTGATTATTCCTATTGTAACCCCAATGATCATTCATCGTCATGCAAGTTTCCCAATCAACACCAGGTAAGCCGGTTGCTGGAATCTGCTGCTCCGGTGTTCCAAAATCTCCGGCAAAACCGCCTTCTTTGCTGAAACCTTGCATATCATTTCTTGATGCGCCGACACGGTTATTTATAATAATATTAGGCTGCAAACTTCTTACATAGTTATATAGATCAAATCCACGTTTATCATTCCAGGTATTCTCCCATTCACCGTCGAACCATAGAACAGCAATGTCGCCATAGTTGGTTAACAGTTCTTTTAGTTGAGCTTTTAGATAGACAACATATCGTTCGTATTCTGCACCTTGAGCCGTGCGCTCTTTTTCCCATTCTCTTCGTGGAAGATAATCGGGATGGTGCCAATCCATTATGGAATGATACCAGCACATTTTAATTCCGTGCTTTCTGCAAGCATCGGCAAGTTCTTTAAGAATATCTCGCTTAAATGGAGTTGCCATAACATCGAACTCGGAAACCTTTGAATCAAACAAAGCGAAACCATCGTGATGTTTGGAAGTAATAACAATGTATTTCATTCCGGCATACTTTGCCATCTTAACCCATGCTTCCGCATCAAACTTTACGGGATTAAACTGCTGCACAAACTTATCGTATGTCTCAAGCGGAATTTGAGCTGATGAGCGTATCCACTCGCCGTAATCTGTTTTGTCATT
>JBHEKZ010000559.1:0-2541 GCA_041859025.1 Melioribacteraceae bacterium
CGATCTCTCGAAAAGGATTGGAGCGGAAAGCCCGACCCATTCTATTTTTGTAATTCAGCCAAGTATTCTTCAAACTTAGCAAATGATCCTGCCCAACCTTTACTCATTCCATCCATTGCACCATTGAAGGTAACAATATTCTCGTCATTAGCCTCATACGGTGTCCATATTAAGGTTAATAATGTTTTGCCGCTCTTTTCTTCAAGGGTGATTGTTGTTTTCATTGTGAGAGGCCAAGTGGCGCTCATCGGATGAGAGATGATGTTTCCTTCTGCATCGGCGAAGGATTGGAGGTAAACCAACTTATGCGTTGGATGGATTTCTAAGTATTTTTGTTTGCCCCACATTTCGTTACCGTCTGACGTTTTTTGGCAGTAGTGATTTTCTCCACCTACTTTGAACTCAAACTTTTTGCAGGTCATTGTGAACCCTTGTGGCGAGCCCCACTTTTCTAAATGCGCTTGTTCTGTCCAAGCCTTCCAAACTAAATCTTGTGGAGCGTTAAATTCTCTTGTGATTATAAAATCTTTTAATTCCTCTTTATTTGCCATTGTCCTTCTCCTTTTTTTGTATCTCTTTTAAATATTCATCCAACCGATCAAAGCGCTCTTCCCAAAACTTGCGGTATTGGTCTAACCAGTTGTTAGCCTCATGCAAAGGCTCGGTTTTGAGATGACAAGGCCGCCATTGTGCGTCCTTGCCACGCGTGATGAGACCAGCTTTTTCTAAAACTTTCAAATGTTTGGTGATTGCCGGCATGCTCATATCAAACGGCTCAGCCAATTCTGAAACAGAAGCCTCCCCCTTGGAAAGCCTCGCGAGCATGGCTCGTCTAGTGGGGTCTGCCAATGCCCCAAAAGTCAAACTGAGCTTGTCTGTATCGCCTACATATTTAACCATTTAGTTAATTAACCTTTTGGTAAAATAAGAAAGGTAGGTTTTATTGTCAAATATTTTATATATTTTTAAGGAAGATTTATAAGTATTGAGAAACCTAATAATAGGTAGGAGACAAAATGAAAACAATATCAATGATTATCATGGTAACTTTAATTGCGATCGCTTCCCTTTCTGCAGAAACATCGCAAGAATGCACAAAGAAAGCAATGGATGTAAACAAAGAAGAGAGAAAAGCTTGCGATGCAAAAAAAGGGGACGAAAACAAAGCCTGTAAAAAAGAAGCAGCAGATAAGTTGACAGCAGCAAAACAATCTTGCGCTGAAATTGGAAAAAAATAATTTTAAAATTTAAAATTTAATTAACATAAACCAAGACAATCCTCATAATTAATAGTAAACTAGGTTGACATTATAGTCAACTTAGTTTACTATTAATTCATGCTAGGAAATTTCGAAAACTATAACTCCAACCCGCCAAATGAGCACGAACCACTTGTCTTTCAATTATTTTCTTTGTATAAGGAGATTGAAAAGGAATTATTAAATCAAATCCATACTCAGAACTTTGCGAATCTTACGATGGTTGATATTCAAACTTTATACTTAATCAAACAATCTGGATTCTATGCAAAAAATCTTATCAAGAAAACTGGGACGACTAAGCAAGCCGTTAGTAAAAATATAAATTCACTCGTGAGTAGAAAATATTTATCTTACGTCGAAGACAAAGAAGACGCAAGAGCAAAACAAATTTTAATTACCAAGAAAGGAGAGCGGCTACTTATTGAAGTTTATAGCATTCTTAAAATGATTGAATCAAAATATGAAAACCAAATTGGGAAATTTACCTTCGTTCAACTCAAAATGAATTTACAAAAATTATTGTCCACGCATTCAACTTCGAATTAAACGTTAAAATCTATTTCACAATCGAGCCTTCTTTGATTCCTTCCCCTGGAAATAAAATCACTTCGTCGTTTTCAGCTAACCCTTCGGTTATTGACGCAAATGATCCGCTTCTAACTTCTACTTTTAAAATAGTCTTCTTTGCTTTTCCGTTTACAACTTTATAAACCGCCCATTCTTCTCCTTCCCTAAACATAGCGGAAGATGGGGCTAATATTCGATTATCCTCACGACTTGTTTCAATTTTACAGAGGACTTTGAATCCTTCTCCCATATGCTCCGGGGTTTCAAAATCTATAATTACTCGAACACGCTGCTCTTCTACTCCAAGCGAAGAAACTTTTTTATAAGCCTCTGGCTCCACAAGCCTAACCTTCCCGTTTAAGGCATTCCCACCCCAACCTTCGAGTAAAACGGGATTATCTGAATTAATCTTTACCGCCTCTTGAGTAAGAACTTCCGCGACAATCTCCTGCTTAGCCGTGTCACCAATATCTAAAATCGGATTTCCCATCGCAATCGGTCCGGCGCTTTCTCTTTGAACTAAAAGAATTTTTCCTGCGATAGGCGAAAGAACTTCTCTCTTATAATCCCAATCTATTACAGCTACAATTTCTCCCTTTTTAACAACGTCACCTGCATGTTTTTCCACTCGCTTTAAAACTCCGTTCACAGGAGAAAGAATGCTATACTTTTCTTTGACTCTAGAAATTCCTTCTTCTTCTACATACTGAAT
>JBHEKZ010000038.1:0-4633 GCA_041859025.1 Melioribacteraceae bacterium
TAAATGATGGTAAATTTCAGACTTTTTCAAATGAAAAACGAAGACTTGTTGGCCCTTGTAATGCTCTTTGTTCTTGCTCCATGCTGTTGTTTTGCACAAACAGCAAGACATACAAAAGAAAAAACTTCATTTCACACTGGACCAGCTTTTGACCCGCGTTATGATTTACGCTCTGATATCGCAATCATTTACGGTCTAAATAACAATGCAGACGAAGGTGTTGCTAATTGGAAAAACACAATTGGGTTTGGAAAAGATTTAAGAGATAGGATTAGCAGCTGGAAGAAAAACGGATACATCACTCAATTTATGACGGGGATTGCCAGGGGTGAATATGAAGACTATTTCAACGGCAAGTTTGATGGAAAGAAGCATAATGAAGACGGTCAAGTAGATAAAGATGGCAAAGTTATTTGGCATCATGATAAAGTACCTTACGTTGTCCCCTCAGAAACTTACATTAACTATATCAAATCAATTATTAAAACAGTTATTGATAATGGTATTACTTCAATTTATCTGGAAGAACCGGAGTATTGGACAAAAGCTGGCTACAGTGAATCATTCAAGAAAGAATGGCAAAAGTACTATGGTTCCGCTTGGAGACCTCAACATGAATCACCCGAAGCAACATACCTTTCATCAAAACTAAAATACAACCTCTACTATAATGCACTTAAGGAAGTAATTCAGTATGCTAAATCTTATGGCGCTATTAAACGCAAGAATATTAAGTGTTACGTACCCACACACTCGTTAATTAACTATACTGCTTGGGGTATTGTGAGCCCGGAAGCTAGCCTTTCATCTCTTCCAGGTATGGATGGATATATTGCCCAAGTTTGGACGGGTACTGCTCGAACTCCAAATTATTTTAATGGCGTAAAAAAGGAAAGAGTTTTCGAAAACGCTTTCCTTGAATATGGTTCAATGATTTCTATGACTGCACCTACAAAGAAAAAGATTTTTTTGCTTTCTGATCCGGTAGAGGATAGACCGAGAACTTGGGATGACTATAAAAAAAACTATCAAGCGACATTTACTGCGGAATTGATGTATCCTCAAATTAATAATTATGAAGTAATGCCTTGGCCAAGTAGAATTTATCTTGGTAAATTCAAATTAGAGAATAACGATACCCCGCAATCTATTCCTCCTGATTACGCAACTCAGATGCAAATCATGATTAACACACTCAACGAAATGCCACTTTCAAATAATAAAATTAGTGGTTCGCATGGAATCGCAGTACTGCTTTCAAACTCACTTATGTTTCAAAGATATCCTAACCACTCTAAAAGAGAAGACAAAGAACTTTCGGACCTCTATGGCATTATTATGCCTTTGCTGAAAAGAGGCATTCCGGTTGAGACAGTTCATATGGAAAATTTAATACATAACGCATTAAACGATGTAAAAGTGCTTGTTATGACATATACAAATATGAAACCACATTCTGCAGAAGTTCATTCATATTTGGCAGACTGGGTTAGAAAAGGGGGCGTACTTGTATATGTTAGTAGGGATGACGATCCATTTCAAAATGTACAAGAATGGTGGAACACGAATGGAAATAAATATATTAAGCCAATTGAACACTTATTCGAATCACTTGGAATAAGTAACGTAGAAAGGCAGAACGCATTTACATGCGGTAAAGGTAAATTTATTGTAATTAACAACAACCCAAATGAATTTGTAGTAGAACCTAATAGAGATTCAATATTTGTTCAAGTAATTAAAGATTCCTACCTGAATATTGCCGGAGCTGGAGAACTAATATTCAAGAATAATTTTTACTTGGAAAGAGGTGAATTCACTTTAGCCTCGGTAATGGATGAACTAAAAGATACTTCATCATTGCATATTGAAGGACCGGTAATTGACCTTTACAATCCCAAGTTGCCAATTCTATCAGAAAAAATTGTTCAGCCGGGCGAACAAACATTTCTATTGAATTTAGAGAGAGTTAAGAATAAAAATATTCCTAAAGTTCTGTGCTCTGCTTCGAGAATCTACGAAGAAAAAAGAAGTAGTAATAAATATTCGTTTTTAGCAAAAAGTCCCACCGGCACAATGAATGCTATGAGGGTTTTACTCCCGGCAAAACCTAAAGGTGTTTATATAAGTAGTAATAAATCTAAATCCATAAATGCAATAAATGAATGGGATACTACCACCAAAACATTGTTGCTAAAATTTGAAAATTGTTCAGAGGGAATTCAAGTTAGGATTAATTGGTAAGTAGATGTTCAAAGCAACACAAGAATTATTATTGTTATTAAGGAAGTAATACAATGATGAGAGTACATCGTTTTATTTTTTCATTATTTATGCTATTGACAGTTTGCCCAAATATTCTGCTACCTCAGGAAGTAAAATACTCGAGCAAAATAGATGTTTTGTACGGACGCAAAGATGGGATGGCATTAACTATGGATGTTTTTCAGCCGGAAAAGCCAAACGGGATAGGTGTGGTCCTCCTAATCAGTGCAGGCTGGTATTCTGCTCATGATAAAATTGATTCTGATTGGCTTGACCGAATCAAACAATTGCTAAAAAAGGAGGAGACGGTATTTGCAATAGTGCATAGCAGTATGCCGAAATACAAAATACCGGATATTCAAAAAGATATTGAACGTGCCGTAAGATTTATTAGATATAACGCAAAAAAATGGAATATTGATCCGGAAAAATTGGGGATTGTTGGTCACAGTTCGGGCGGACATTTATCTTTGTTGCACGCTGCAACAGCATCTGATGAGTGTTCAAATGTTAATGATCTCATTGATCGAATAAGTGCAAAAGTAAATGCAGTTGCATGTTTTTATCCGCCTACAGACTTCCTCTACTTTGGTGCAAAAGGAATGAATGCACTTTCTAATCCGAGATTTCGAAAATTTCTTCCGGCTTTTGTTAACGATGTAAATGATACAACCGCGCTTGCTATTATTGCGGAGAAAGTTTCCCCAATAAAATATGTTACTACTAAAATGCCTCCAACATTAATAATCACCGGTACAGAAGATAAACTTGTTCCGTATATGCAATCGAAATTATTTATTGATAAACTGAACGAACTGAATCTGCCTTGCAAATTGGTACTTCGTGAAGGAAAGGACCATGGATGGCCGGATATTGCAGAGGAATATAAAATAGTTGCAGAGTGGTTCGAAAAATACTTGAATTAGCAAAGGAGAGCATTTATGAAAATAATCCTCATTGTTGTTCCGTTGTTTCTGTTGTCATGGACTTCAATAGCAAATGCACAAAATAAACATGATCGATATTTTGGTGATTGGTCGGAGGGAAAGGGACCGATTGAAATTGGAAGAAATATTGCCAATCATTTTATAAAAAGTCCACATTTTAATTACGGCTTCCCTGGTGATCCTATTTTCATATTCTATCCGGAAGTTTGTACATGGTATGGAGCTCTTCGTTTTGCTAATGCGAACAACGATAAAGAAATTCTACAGAAATTAATTGATCGGTTCGAACCATTTTTCAGCACGGAAAAGAAACTGATTCCAATTCCTGATCATGTAGATAATACAGTTTTTGGATCAGTTCCATTGGAACTTTATGTCCAGACGAAAAAACAGAAATATCTCGAGCTAGGGAAGATGATTGCCGATGCACAATGGATTCTTCCGGAAAGACATAAGAATAAATCACCGTATGCTGATTACGAAAAACGTGGATTAACTTGGCAGACGAGAATGTGGATTGACGATATGTTTATGATTACTGCTGTGCAGTCGCAAGCATACAGAGCCACTGAAGATAGAAAGTATATTGACCGTGCTGCAAACGAAATGGTTGTTTATTTAGATTCACTGCAACAACCTAACGGATTGTTTTATCATGCGCCGGATGTTCCATTTTTCTGGGGACGAGGAGATGGCTGGATGGCTGCAGGCATGTCGATACTATTAAAAGAGTTGCCAAAAGACAATGCAAACTATTCAAAAATTCTAGGTGGTTACAAAAAAATGATGTCTACGCTTCTTAAGTATCAAGACGAAAATGGAATGTGGCATCAGTTGATTGACAAACCGGACATATCATGGGTGGAAACTTCTTGTTCCGGCATGTTTACATTTGCCTTCATCAACGGTGTAAAAAGTGGCTACCTGGATGAAGAAGAATATGGACCGGCTGCAAGGAAAGGATGGCTAGGTTTAATAAAATATATAGATGAAAATGCAGATATACATGAAGTTTGCGAAGGCACAAATAAAAAAAACGATTTACAATACTATCTAGATAGAAAAAGGAATATTGGCGATATGCATGGACAAGCACCAATTCTCTGGTGTGCGGCTGCTCTGATCAATTAAATGGAAAATATTTATTATGAATAAAAGAAATCTCATCCTTGCACTTACGCTCGTTCTAATTTGCAATAACAAAAATATCTCTAGTGATAAAGATTGGTTAACAAAACCATCCAGTTTTACTTCCGTATTTCTAAGATCTTATAAAAGTCATAAAGGAAATACTGAATGGAAAATAAAAAAGTATTCTGAAACTAAAGAAGACGGAAGCATTATCTCTAAACCCAATTACGATACTCCGGATTGGCTAAATGCAGTTGTACCGGGCACTGTCTTAAATACATTAATAGAAA
>JBHEKZ010000250.1:0-6134 GCA_041859025.1 Melioribacteraceae bacterium
TCAACATCAAGTTTTTCAAGAATCTCTTTTGTTTCTACTATAAAGCTCTCAACAATCTCTTTCATCTCCGGATCAATGAGAGTCGGGTTTTTTTCTTGGTCGCTCATTTTTTTGAGAATAACTCGTCAATGTCTTTTTGTGATTGAAGTGAATTATTATTATCTGCGACTAACGAATCAACTAGTGATTGTGCAGTATGGTTCTTATCATATTTAGCATCTGGGTTAAACGCAAGATCATTGGGAAGAACTATTTTAGTATCACCAACTGTGTCCCTAAGTTCGTCCGGGTTAATATCATACAGAAGCGAAGATAATTTTTGTTGAATAGAATTCATCATATGATTAGCCGAAGCCAATTGTTGAGCAGTTATATCTTGTACTTGTAATGATATAGTGATATTCATTAATCCGGTTTGAATTTTGTCTGCAAGATTAACAACAGAAGTATAATCATCGTTAATAACGTCTGGATTCATTCCGTTGGTCATTAAATCGTGAACATCAGGATCATCGGGATATTTTACTTTTAGCTTTTCAATAGATGACTTCTGGCTGTGTAATCTTGTTCTTAGAGATTCCAATTTAGAAATAATAGTTACTAAATCATTCGATGCGCCATCAACTACATCTAGAATTTCAGTCACGGCAACTTCGGTTGCATTTGTAGCACTATCAATTTGAAAAGTTGCTTTTGGAAGTTTATTTGCGCTATCAATAATTGATTGGTTAACATTCTCCAGAAGAGGAATTGTTGATTGCATAAAATCAACAATTTTTTGAAGTGTCGGGATTAGTTTTTGTCCATAGACAAAGAATGATTTCAGATCGCCTAATTTTTCGAACAACTTTTGCATATTTTGAGCATGTTCCATAAGGGCCTCTACGCAACCGGAGTTGCAATTATTTGTTCAATTTTCTCTCTAAGGACTTGTGGAGTAAACGGCTTAACAATGTAATTGTTTACTTTAGCTTGAAGAGCTTCAACTATATCTTCCTTCATTCCGCGTGTTGTTACCATTAAAATTGGAATCGTTTCGTACTTGGGATTTGCACGAACGGCTTTAACAAGATCTAATCCGGTTAAATCCGGCATGTTCCAATCTGTGATAATAAAATTGATTCCATCATCGGCCTGAAGTTTGCCTAGAGCTTCTCTGCCGTCTCCGGCTTCAACAAAAGCATCATGCCCAATTTGTTTAAGTGAATTGAGAACAATTCGACGCATTGTTACTGAATCATCTACAACTAAGAATTTTAGTGCCATTATTTACCTCTAGTTTAAATATTTTGAGACTTCGTAGGCTACTCGTTTGGGATCGAATGGTTTTACGAGATACGAATTAGCACCACATTCCAAACCTTTTTGAATATCTTCAGTTGCTCCAAGAGAAGAAAGAACAATAATTGGTAATTCTTTATATGCAGTGTTGTTTCTTATCGAAGTTATAAGTTCAAATCCATCCACATTTGGCATATTTAGATCTGTAATAACTAAATCAACTTTGTGACTTGGAAGAATTTCAATTGCTTCCATACCATCGGCACAAGAAATAATTTCGTATCCTTTAACAGAGAGCGCAACCGAAACAAACTTTCTAATTGTCGGCGAGTCATCGGCTACAAGTATTACTTTCTTCATAAACTACTCCTTCTTATATCCAACTGTGTTGGGAAAACTAAATAATCTAAATGCTTTCGAGATACCGTGAAGCGTCTCGGAATAACCGATAAACAAGTAACCGCCTTTGTTCAATGAATTATAAAGATTAGATACAACCTTGATCTTACTGGCCTGATCGAAGTAAATCAGAACATTGGCACAGAAAATAACATCAAAATTGTAATACATTTTCATTGCGGATTCATCATACAAATTCAAGATTTTAAATGATGCCATCTTTTTAATTTCGGGTATTACTTCAAAAGAGCCGTTTGGTCCCGGCTTAAAATATTTTTTAAGATAATAAGGTGGCGTGTTTCGTATTGAATAGTCACGGTAGATCCCGGCATTAGCGGTTTCTACAACTGCTGTGTTTATATCTGTTCCCACAACTTCCAATTCAAAGTTTGGATAACGTGGTTTTATCAAATCTTGGAATATCATTGAAATAGAATAGGCTTCTTCGCCTGAAGAACTGGCTGCGCTCCATATTCTAATTTTATTTCTGCCGACTGCTTGTTTTGCTGCAATAACTTCCGGCAATATTTGGGAAGCAAGCGCATCAAGTTGAGGTTGATTTCTAAAGAAGAAAGTTTCGTTAATTGTAATTGCTTCGTAAAAATATTTTTTCTCTGCAACGCCTCCAGCGCCAAATTTCAGCAAATCAAAATATTCTTCAAAAGTTTTTAATCCTAGAAAACTCATTCTTCTTTGCAAGCGGCTTTCCAGAAAATATTTCTTGTTATCCTGGAAGTATATTCCGCAATTTTCATAGATGTACTTTCGTATACTATCAAACAGCGTTGCAGACATCAACAACTGTTTAGAACCTAGTCCACCTAAGTTTTGAGTCAACCCCTGCGTGTTTAAATTCAGTGTTGGATTCATGTCTCTCAGTTTGAGTTTGCGGAAACGTTATTGTTTTTATAATTATAGACAAATGATGCTCTGTCGCGAACCATTTCATCTTCATCTTTTGCTAATTTTTGTAGTGATGTTTCAACCGAATCCATTGGAAGCTGCTCAATAAGCTCTACCAATCTTATTCTATTCCATGTGTTTTCATCCGCAACCATTGAATCAATAAACAAAAGAGCCGTTTCCGGATCAATAGTGAATAAAATTTCCATGGATGCTCTTCTTACTTCTTCATCGGGATCATTTAGTAAGCCGCTCATAGCTTGCGTAATTCCGCGAAGCTCGAGCATTGGAACATTAATCGGGATTTGATATTCGTTCACGTAAACAATTGTTTGCTGAAACATATTAAGGATGTTGCGGATATTTTTAGGCTTACTGTTTATTACGCGTGCTATTTCAAAATAAATGTACTCGCAAGTTCCAAATAGTTTGCTCTTTATCATTTCATCAAGTTCGTAATCTTCACCGAGTAAATTCAAGCTTGTAAATAAAATATCTTTATCCTCAAACGTCTCTATCATGTTGAACGCAATTTTTTTATGCTCAAGCGTCCCTTCCGAAATTGTATACATCAACAAGCTTTTCATTCTATTGTCATACGGAATATCGAGGTTATATCTGTCTTTCAGTTGAGAGATCGAAGTAATTAACGGAAGTATTAGGGGGCCGGTAACTGTATTAACTTGCTCAAGCAAAAAGAAAAATGTTTCCATATCGCCAAGATTGCCTAAGCTTTCCAGTATTGAATATTGCGTTATATCATCTTCAACAGGAAATTTTGCCACCAGAAAATCTAAAGCAGCTCTTGAACCAATTTTTCCAAGGGCCTCAACTGTTGTTGGTTTGAATAATTCATTTCGTTCGTAAAAAAGCATTAATACATCTACGGAAGACTCATATCTCAAGTTGCCTAAAGCCTCAATACAAGCGAGAATAACATTATCATTTTCAGATTGGCTTAATACACCCATAACAAACAGAGCGGCTCTCTGATCTCCGATCAATCCAAGAATATCTATTAAGAATTTTAAAGTATCGTCATCATCCTGATGCTCGAACTGTATCATAGCGTCAACGGAATTTGAACCTAGCTTAAGAAGGACTTCGCCGGCTAAATTTCTAACCGAGATATCTGGCGAGGGAACAAATTGTACAACATAATCTGCAAATTGAGGAAGCGCAAAATTAATCATCTGCATACTTGCTGCATTCCTAACACCCTTATCAGCATCATTAAGAAGATCTGAAATTGCTTTAATGCTCTTATCGTCTAAATCGGATTCTGCTAACGAATATAGAAGTTCGATCTTCTCTTCGGGGGTTCCACTTTCGAGTATTTCTACTTTGCTCTTATTTTCAGACATAAGCCGATCCATTATTTTATCGAAATAGTCAATTACTATGCCCACCACTTATTCATTCAATTTACTCCGAGAAGCAACTATTTTGTGACTATTTGATCAATATTAGCCACATGCAAACAATCATCCATTTTTACTTTGACTCAGAGAACACAATATCACTTTTCAAGTATATCAATAGGCTTCTTATTATCGGGTGGCAAGTAGAAAAAATTAAGGTTCGAAATGAATATTTTAAATAAAAGAATTAGAGTAAGTGAGTGATCCGGTAGCGTTACAAATTTGCAACGCTACAAATGAAAATAAATTAGGAGAGATTTGAAATGACTTAGCCGATGTTCTTTGTAACTTCTATACCCAGCTGTTCCATTCTATATCTTAGTTTCGATCTTGATGAGCCGAGTACTTTTGCAGCTTTTACTTGATTTCCGCCTGTAATTTTAAGCGTCTTAAGAATTAACGCTTTTAATACTACATCAACCTTAACACCTTTTGGAGGTACCTGAAGAATGAATTTTTCCTCTTCGGTTTCAATAACATCTTTACCATCCAGCAAGAACGCAAAATGCCCGTCTGTTAATTCTTCTTCTTCAGCAAGAAGCATTACACGTTCCATAACATTCCTAAGTTCTCTAATATTACCTTTCCATTTATAGCTTTTTAATAATTCTAAGCCGGCTGCATCAATCCCTTGAATGTTTTTACCAAATTTTTTAGAGAATTCATTTAAGAAGGAATAGGCAATAAGAATAATATCTTCTTTCCTTTCTCTTAGAGGTGGAATTGTAATCTTAGCAACGTTTAATCTATAGTAGAGGTCTTCGCGGAAAGAGCCGCGAGACACTTCTTCTTCCAAATTTCTATTTGTTGCAGCTAAAACTCTAACATTTACAGAAACTTCCTTTTCGCCGCCAAGTCTGTAGAATTTTCGTTCTTGCAAAACGCGGAGAAGTTTTACCTGAAGATCCAATCCCAACTCACCAATTTCATCAAGCAGAATTGTACCACCGTCGGCAAGCTCGAATTTACCAAGCTTTGTTTTTGTTGAAGCTCCGGTGAATGCACCTTTTTCGTGGCCAAACAATTCGCTTTCGGCTAAGTCCTTTGGAATTGTAGCACAGTTAATTGTAATAAAAGGAGCCATTGCTCTTGGACTTTGCTGATGAATGAATTTTGCGAATACTTCTTTTCCGGTTCCGCTTTCTCCTTCCAGAAGCATTGTAGTATCTGTGCTTGCGGCAAGTTTTTCTACCGAAGTTACAATTCGCTGAATTTTTGGACTCTTTCCAAAATATTCTTTGGTAAGTTCATTTTCTTCAAGAAGTGATTGCAGCTTTGTTACTTCAGACTTTAACTTCAGATTTTCAACGGCTTTATCTAAAACAAATTTTAGCTGTTCCAGATCAATCGGCTTAAGTAGAAAATCGAATGCACCGCCTTTAATTGCGGTAACTGCCATTTTAACATCTGCATAACCAGTAATCATTATTACAGGAATGGATGCAAATTTTTTCTTCAAACTTTTTAGAACATCTATACCATTATGCGTCGTCAGATAAATATCGAGTAAAATTATGTCTGGCTGAAACTCAGCAACAATTCTTTCCGCTTCACCTGCGCGCAGACATGTTTCAACATTATAGTTAAGTTTGGTTAGAACTTTTTTTAACGACGCAGCAACTAAATCATCATCATCTATAATTAAAATCTTTGGAATCATTTACCGCCTTGAAAGTTTGTTAGTATAGAAATTTTAACGAAAAAGTAGTTCCTTCCCCTAAAGTTGAGTCAAAAACCAGTTCGGAGTTCATTTCATCGGCAAGCTTTTTGCATACACCAAGGCCAATTCCGTGTCCTTTAGATTTTGTGGTAAAGTATTCTCCGATTATTTTTTCTTTATCAGAATCTTTTATTCCGCAACCAAAATCCTGTACCTGCCAAATTATTTTTGGTGCGTGATCATGGTTTTCCGGGAACGCTTTAATAATAATTTTTCCTTTATCGTTCGAAGCCTCGATGGCGTTATTAATCAGATTAAGAAAAACTTGCATCATTTTATTTTTGTTCACGTTTAATTTAGGCAACTCCGGTTCAATGTTCTTTTCAATTACAATACCTTTCATTCTAGCACTAATAGAAATTATCTTCAAACATCTATCGGTTACCTGATCTACGTCCACTTCGTGAATA
>JBHEKZ010000066.1:0-11721 GCA_041859025.1 Melioribacteraceae bacterium
GGGAGTTCGACTCCTAATTCCGGCTTTAAGGGAAAGAAAAGATGATATAGAGGCATTACTTAGTCATTTCATTGCCAAATATAGCGCCGGTAGGAACATTACAATTACCGAGGAAACAAAAAAGCTACTGCTCGACTACGACTGGCCTGGAAATGTCAGAGAATTTGAAACGATGGTTAAAAGAATTCTTGTCTTTGCAAAGGAGGATGCTGTTTTTCCAGAACATCTCCCGCAAGAAATAAGTAGTTTTAAGCCAAAACACGTAACACATACTGTTCAGAAAATAGACGAACTTGAAAGGCAGCATATAATTGATGTGCTAAAAATGGCCCATACAACTAAAGAGGCTTCAAGAATATTAGGAATTTCGGAAACTACCCTTTGGAGAAAGAGAAAACTTTATGGACTATAATCCTTGAAAAGCTTTCAATATGAAATGCCGTTTCATTTCATATTGAAAAAGTAGTTGCTTTATTGGTCTCAAAAGTCCATTTTAACGCCTCAATTGCAGTTCTTATCGTATAAAGACCTTGGCACATTTTTTCTTGTATAAATAACATGACACATTAATTAATCAAGGAGTAACACAAATGAAACAGTCTGCTTTTATTGTCTCTCTCTTCTTCATTTCTATGATAGCAGGGTACGCAATTTACGAGTTAGTATTTGGTAACCCAGCAAACTTTGCTGATTTTGCTCTTAAGGGCACAAAACACACCCCATTGAATGGAAACCTTATGGGTACAGTGTATGTTGGTGGTCCTCTTGTAGCTTTATTGATTGCATTATCAATCATGGTTACAGCAGTTATCCTCGAAAGAGCATTTAGCTTAAAGAAAGCTCAGGGTAAACAAGCTATTCCAAAATTTTTCAAAGCAGTTATTGACCAAATTAGAGCTGGCAACATTGACGAAGCAGTAGCTTCTTGCGATAAACAAAGAGGTTCTGTTGCCAACGTCTTAAAATCAGCACTTACACGTTATCAGGAAGTAACAGCAGATAAATCTACTATCGATAAAGAAAAACAATTAGTAGAAGTAGAGCGTGCAGTTGAAGAAACACTAATGCTTGAAACTCCGCTTCTCGAAAAGAATTTAATCGCCCTTTCTACAATTGCTTCTATCGCAACAATGGTTGGTCTATTAGGAACAGTAGTTGGTATGATTCGTTCATTCAAAGCTATGGCTGCTACTGGCGGTGCTCCAGATGCTGTAGGTCTCGCTACCGGTATTTCTGAAGCGTTGATCAACACAGCCGGCGGTCTTATAGTAGGTATCGCTGGTATCGTTGCTTATAACTTTTATGTAAACAAAGTAGATAACTTCACTTTCCAAATTGACGAAGCTAAATACAACGTTATGCAATTATTAAAATCAAAGTGAGGTAATTAATGCCACACGTTAAAAAGAAAAGAGTTTCTGTCCGCATAGACATGACTCCGCTAGTGGATGTGGCGTTTTTGCTTTTAACATTCTTCATGATGACTACTACATTTAAGCCAGTAGAAGATGTTGAAGTGATTATACCCACGTCACATTCGGAAATTAAACTTCCGGAAACCAATACTATGTTGCTTTACATTGATAAAGCAGGCAGTATTTTTATGGGCTTTGATTCACAGACAATGATGGACAAAATGTTTGGTGCTGCTTATAAATACAAACAAGCTAGTCCGGTTAAAATGGCAGATCTTGGTGATATCCTAATGAAAGCAAGAATTTCTAATCCTAAACTCAGAACTATTGTTAAAGCTGATGCAGACGCTGAATACGGTGTTATGCAGGATGTTATGGATATTCTTGATAAAGTAAAAATAACCAGATTCAACATGGTTACCAATTATGAAACAGACCGTAAAAGTTAAAATAGGAGATTAATATGTCCGGTGGCGACGTTGGCGGCGATGGCGGTGGTTCAAAACGGAAAAATAAATTTAGCAAGCGTAAACCAAAGAAGAGATTGAGTATTCGTATAGACATGACTCCTTTGGTGGACGTTGCGTTTCTTTTATTAACGTTTTTTATGATGACCACTGTATTTCGTTTGCCTCAAACACTCGAAATAAATCTTCCCCCAAAAGATGTGGATATCAAAGTTGGTGAATCTAACTTGCTTACGATTCGTGTTGATGACAACATGCAATTGTATTGGAATGTGGGATTCGAACTTCCACAAAAAATAAAATGGGAAGAAATGAACAAGTTCTTAAAAGATAAACGGGCCGAAAACCCAAGATTCAACGTTCTTATTAAGATTGATAAGAAAAGCAAATACCACATGATGATAGATATAATTGATGAACTACGTTTAACTGGATTAGACCGTTACGCTCTGGCTCCGATGACGGATATTGATAAAAAAGAAATGGCAAGAGCTATTTAAGGAGGATGAGATAATGGCAGAAACAGTAGCATTACAACAAAACAACGTGTATGGGGCTTTTGAATTAAAAAGAATCTATGCACGTAATTATACCATTGGTGTGGCGCTGGCAATTTTTCTTCATCTCTTAATGATTGGCGCTTATTACTTTGCAGAAGTTCTCTCACGTGAAGACGATGGAGGAGCTCCGGTTGTAAGAATGAAGATCAATTATAGCGATCTCGGTCCACCACCATCTATAGAAAACGTTGCACCTCAAATTCAAGTTGCAGGCCCGGTTGCTGCACCAACCGTAGGCGTTCCTGTGCCGGTTCCTGATGAAGAAGCTCCACCAGAACAAGTGATTGCTTCACAGACAGAAATGGCATCTCAGCAAGCTCCTGCTCTTGCAGAAGATTTGAGTGGCGGTGCGCAAATTACTCAGGATATTAAAATCGAAGAACCTGTTAAAGAAGAAGAACCTGGCATGAATGATTTTACGGCTGTTGAAAAATTGCCCGAAATGGTTCGTGCGGTAACTCCTGAATATCCTGAAATTGCTAAACGTGCTGGTATTACTGGAAAAGTATTTGTGAAAGTATTGGTTGATAAAGAAGGAAGACCTAAAAAAGCAGTAGTTATTAAATCGGATTCCGAATTGTTTAACCAATCAGCAATTGATGCAGCTATGAGAAGTGCTTTTACTCCGGCACTTCAAAATCAGCATCCTATAGCAGTTTGGATTGTACTTCCATACAGATTTACTTTGGAAGGACAAAACTAAGATGAATGCGCAGAAACTAATGGTTTACATTGGTTATACTGCGGGAGTTCTGTTTGTTATGTTGGGAATAGCCATAATGGTAACAAAGCTATTCCCAACTACTCTTTTCGCAACTGAACAAGTTAAAATAATCTTTGGGGTTGTAATGATTCTTTACGGGTTATACCGGATTGTTATAATCACCATAAAAAGCCGCAGAATAGATGAAAACGAAGTTGAATAAACTTTTTGCATTATTATTAATCTTATTGGCTCTTTTGGCATCGGGTTGCGGTCCGGAACCAAAAGAAACTACCACTAAAGGCTCAATTAAGTGTTATGCCGATGAATCTCTCTATTCAATGGTTGTAGACCAAAGAGATACATTCGTTTCTGTTTATCCGTCTTCTAAAATAGAAATTGAAAAATTGAAAGCACGCGAGGGAATTGTAAAAATTCTTAACGGTGAAATACAAATGTTCGTTAGCTCGCGGGGTGTTACAGATGAAGAAAGTAAGTTTATGGAGAAGACAAAATCCGAGGTTAAGGTAATTAAAGTTTGCTACGATGGCCTTACTGTGATTGTTGATGCAAATCACTCCTTAGCTAGAATGACCACTACTCAGTTGAAACAACTTTTACTCGGTGAGAGTAAACAATATAAAGTTTTTATTCCGGATCAGAATTCCGGGATATATGAAAATCTGAAAGTTGAGTTGCTTGAGAACAAAAAACCAAGCAGCGCATTTGTTGTAAAGAATGAAGAAGATGTAGTTAAAAGTGTAATCAAAGATAAAAATTCTATGGGTGTTGTAGGGTTGAATATTGCGAGAGAAGCTAAAGGAATTAAGATAATAAGGATTGGAACAGACGAAAGATCAATAACTGGCGGCGAGTACATTGAACCTGTGGCTGGATATTTATCAAATGGAGATTATCCACTAATAAGAGAATGTTACATTTTTTTAAATGAAATTGGAATTGGTCTTGGATCAGGTTTTGCAACATATATGACCAGCACTCCAGGTCAGAGAATTGTTCTTGCACATGATCTTGGTCCGGCCACAGTTCCCATAAGGTACAATAAGATGACGAGGTTAAAATGAAGCGAATTACTCTTTTCCTAATTGTTGTTTTTTTCGCAGTAAATGTTTTTGCGCAAGACAAACTTGCTACAGCTCAAAAAGCTTTTGATAAGAAAGACTATAAAACCACTTACTCAATTGCGAAAGAATTATTAGATGCCGGTGATGGAAGCGGTGCAAATAGACTTTTAATTCAACTCAGAGAAGTAAATTATGAGCCAAGAATGGTTTATGAGTATTTGGGCGATTCTTATGTTAAAATGGGAGTCAACGAGCTTGCAATATTGAATTTTGAAGAAGCGGAAAAACTCGATTCGCTTAACGTCGACCTTAAATTCAAAAATGCCAAGTTGATGGTAAAACAGAAAAAATATACCGATGCAATCAACAAGTATTTGACTATAGTTAAGATAGACCCAAACAATGCAAGCGCTTATTTAGAAGCAGCAACTATTATGTATCAGGCAAAACGCTTTGCAGATGCAGCGCTATTGTATGAAAAATATTTGGATAAGGATCAGACTAAAGATGCCTACCTTAAGATTTCCCGTGCACTATTGGAAATTAGAAATTTTGAAAAAGTATATAGTTTTGGAATTGCTGGTTTGCAGAAATTTCCGGATGAAGTACAACTGTTGAAAAACACAGCTATTGCTGCCTATGCTTTAAAGAAATATGAGGATGCTGCAAAATATTATTCTCAAGTTCCGGACACTATGCTGACTGTAAACGAGCTGGAAAACACAGCAAGATCTTTTCAGATGATTAAAGATGACACCAACTCAATGAAATATTTTGAGAAAGTTGTTAAAGCTGAACCTGCACGTTCCAGTATTTATATGGAACTTGCAAATGGGTTTTTTAGAGATAAGAAATTCGGTGAATCTGCAAAATATTACGAAGCTAAAACCAAGGCTGATTCTACTAACGAAACAGCGTGGAGATATTTGGGATTCTCTCACTATCAGTTTAGAGAAAATGCCGATTCAATTGCATCTAATCCAAACTTTAAGAGAAGCCAATTGGAAAAAGCAAGAGTTGCTTTGTTGCGCTCAGTTGCTCTGAACGATACAAACTTCACAAACAGAAACTTTTTAATTCAAGTGTATACAGCGTTGGATTCTACTCAGGCCTTGTTGAATCAGCATAAAGAAATGCTGAGCCTCATAGGTAATAAAGAGTCCGAATTTAAGGATCAATATATTTCTTCAAACATGGCTCTCGGATATAATGCTTACGAAAGAAAAGCTTACGCTGCCGCAATTCCTTATTATCTAAGACTATTAAAGTACAAGTCGGATATGTCCACTCTTAAAATCTTAATGTCTTGCTATTTGCAATCCGGTAATAATGATGAAGCTATTAACTTCGCAAGACGAATACAAAGAATTGACCCTAACGATAAAGATGCGAAAAAAGTATTAAGAGCATTAAGCGCAGATTAAAGAAGAAAATTATTCCTAATCTAATATGAAAGAAAAAATGATAGATACCAGCGATTTTCACTTTAATCCATGGCACCACGTAAGTTTTGGCAATAGTGTTCCAGACGTTGTTAATGCGATTATAGAAATTCCTAAAGGCTCGCAAGCTAAATATGAATTGGACAAAGAAAGCGGTCTGCTAAAGCTGGACCGCGTTCTTTTTTCTTCAGTATTTTATCCGGCAAATTATGGCTTCATTCCTAGAACACTAAGCGATGATGGTGATCCGTTGGACATTCTTGTGATGTGTTCGGTTGATGTGGATCCTCTTTGTATAATTGAAGCAAAAGTTATTGGCGTTATGGAAATGGTCGACAATATGGAAAAAGATGAAAAGATTATTGCCGTCGCCAAAAATGATATTTCGGTTAATCATATGGATGATCTGCACGATTTGCCACCTCATACAACAGTTCAACTGCAAAGATTTTTTGAAGATTATAAAAAGCTTGAACATAAAAACGTAGTAGTGGAAAAGATTGTTGGCAAAGAGGAAGCTTTTAAGATTGTTAACGAATCAATTGAGCGCTATGCTCAAAAGTATATAGTAGAAGAATACAAATGAGTGTTTCAATCGAAACGGAATCTGAGGGGATTAAAATGAAAAGAAAAACCGCGCAGATGAGTTATTTGTCGTTTATAATATTTCTTATTGCCGGCACAATGCTTTTCGGAATGGCATATTATTTGTTTTTAATATTCTCATAAAATCAATTTGTCTCCATTATAAGTTGATTTAGGCAATAATCTACAGTCTCTATTCGTAAGACTAAGAATAGTGGATGATTAATTGTTAATCATGAGAAAAGTATGAACGTTTTTGCGCTTCTTGGTTATATGATGCTGCTAACCGTGGCTATCAGCTTCTTTGTTGCATTCATAATTCAAGCACTTTACACAATTATTACCAAGCTCGAAAAAGGGGCTAAAACAGAATTAGCACCCGAACTCCCCACGGTTAATTTAGCTACAGTACAAAAAGAAGCTAAATCGCAGAATTTAGATGGAGAAATTAATGCGGCTATCGCATTAGCCATTCATCTTTATACTAAAAATATTCATGACGTAGAAAACATGAAGATCACAATACAGAAAACCATGAAGCCATACTCTCCGTGGAATTCAAAAATATATAATGTTACGCCGTGGAGAAGATAATTACCCGACTATCATATAAAGCAGAATTGTAAAATGCATTCAACAGATGTTTTCAACTTGTTTCAGGGAATTTCCACTCTTTTAGCCTCCGATCCGGTAATAATGTACACTCGAATTGGCCTAATGCTGCTAGGGCTATTGCTTGTTTATTTGGGCAAGAAAGAAGTTTTAGAACCGCTCTTGATGATACCAATGGGAATTGGGATGGCTTCAATTAATGCCGGAATTCTCTTTATGCCTAATCATACTCAAGGCAATTTGTTTCTCGATCCCCTTATCACCGACACAGATCAATTGATGAATGTTCTTCAAATAAATTTTTTGCAGCCAATATATACATACACTTTTAGCAACGGTTTGATAGCTTGTTTTGTATTTATGGGTATAGGGGTTTTGCTTGATGTCGGATTTCTTATTGCGCGACCATATTTAAGCATGTTTCTGGCTTTATTCGCAGAACTTGGAACGTTTCTAACAATTCCAATTGCTATGGCAATGGGTTTGAATATTAAAGATGCTGCCTCAATTGCTATGGTTGGCGGAGCCGATGGACCAATGGTCTTGTTTACGTCGCTTAATCTTTCAAAAGAACTGTTTGTTCCAATAACTGTAGTTGCTTATTTGTATTTAGGTTTAACTTATGGCGGTTATCCTTATTTAATAAAATTACTGGTTCCCAAAAAGCTTAGAGCAATAAAACATGAGCCAAAGAAAAATATTAAAGTGATTACTTCGGGGCAGAAACTTGCTTTTGCGGTTATTACTTGTGTTATACTTTGCTTGTTGTTTCCAGTTGCCGCACCATTGTTTATGTCATTATTTATTGGTGTTGCTATTAGAGAATCCGGCTTGAAGCACTTAATTGATTTCATTGGCGGTCCTTTGCTTTATGGATCAACTTTTTTCCTTGGATTGCTTTTAGGTGTCTTGTGTGAAGCTCATCTGTTACTTAATCCTAAAATTCTTCTACTGCTTGTATTGGGAATAATCTCTCTACTATTGTCCGGAATTGGTGGAATAGTGGGTGGATATGTTATGTATTTTATTACTAAAGGAAAGTTCAATCCAGTTGTTGGTATTGCGGGAGTTAGTTGTGTTCCAACAACAGCAAAGGTAGCACAGAAATCGGTTAGCGAAGCTAATCCGCAATCATTAATTTTACCAGAAGCTATAGGTGCTAACATTTGCGGTGTAATAACAACGGCTATTATTGCCGGAATTTATTTAACTGTTATTCCACTACTTTTCAAATAAGTTTTATTTGGTAATAGTTTGCTTACGCTTCCAGAAAAAGTAAAAAGGAAGCCCGCTTAGTACAAGTATCAATCCCATCATTGCATTCTGTGTATCGGAAACGATTGAGTTCACCAAAAAAAGAAATGCAAACACCACAAAAATTGCCGGCGTGTAAGGATATCCCCACACTTTATAAGGTCTAGGTTCGTTAGGCATTTTCTTTCTTAAGATAAATACACCGTAAGCCCCCAGCATGTAAAACAACCACGAAGCGAATATAACGTAATCAGTAATCATATCGAACGAACCGGAAAGAACTAAAACGCAAGACCAAATTCCTTGAACTAGCAATGAAGTATGCGGTGTACCGAACTTTGGATGGACATTCCCTAAATTTTTGAAAAACAAATTTGCTCTAGCCATTGCAAATGGAACGCGTGCTGTAGATAAGATGCTTCCATTGAGTGCGCCAAATGTTGAAATGATTACGGCAATAGAAATTAAGGAGGCCCCATTCGATCCAAAGATTTTTTCTGCGGCAGTGGCGGCAACCAAAGGTGATTTTGCCATTTGATCAATTGGAAGAACATACAAAAAAGCTACATTGATCAAAACATAAACCGCAATTACAATCAGTGTGCCGTAAAAAAGTGCAAGAGGAACATTTCGGTTGGGATTCTTAACTTCACCAGAAACAAAGGTGATATTATTCCATGCATCATAAGCCCAGAATGCACCCGCAAAAGCTAGTCCCAGCATACTTATAAAACTAGCTGTTGATTTATGCGGCATTGAAAATCCGGTGTAAATATTTGAAAAGCTGCCGTTACCAATAAAGAGAAGTAAAAATGTAATCAATAAGATGGCTGCAATCTTAACAAATGTAACAACTGTCTGAACACTTCCGCCGAAGATTACGCCGGCATAATTAACTCCGGTTAGAAAAGCAGTTACAGAAATGGCAACAGCCTTTGTTCCAAAATCCGCAAAGGGGTGGATGTCGCCAACGAGAGGCATAAATACCGCAAAGTCCTGCCACGCTTGCGGCAGCTGCGGGTATTTAATAAAGTAGCCTAAATATTCTGCAAAAGCGTACGCAATTGCGGCTTGACTTCCGGTTTGAATTACTGAAAGAATAGACCATCCATATAAATACGCTGTAAAGTCTCCATACATTTTGCGGAAGTAGACGTATTGCCCGCCGGTTGCATCAATCATTCCAGCAACTTCCGCGTTAACCAAAACCGCAATTAATGTTATAAGTCCGGCGGCAATCCAAACAAATATCAAAAGCTCGGGAGAGCCTAATTGGCTTGCCATTGTTGCCGGTTTACGAAAAATTCCGGATCCAATCATTGATCCGGCAACAAGCATCATAGCCGCGGTTAATGTTAAACCGCGTACTAACTCTGTTTTCTTTGGTTGTTCTTTCATTAAACGATTCTGGAAAAGTTGCGGCAAAATAAACAATAGTCTCTTATTCTCAAATCGAGAAAGCAGATTTCTTAATTAATAGTTTGGAGAAATTTATTTTCGAAAACCGGATGTCGATAAAAGATAAAACTAATTTTTTGTGTGTTCTAAAAAATAATTATCTTCGCATTGCGTCATGGCAACACATTTTTGGTTTTACTAAAAAGGAGCGGCAATGGAAGCAAATAAAAAAGAAACTACATCAAGCAGTTTTGGATTCTATTTTTTAATGGGAATTATTGGGTTTAGTATTCTCTATATTGTAGGATACTTGATCTACACAGCCATTTTTGGCTAAAATTCATTTCTAGGCAAACACATTTAATGGCTCACAAAAAATCTACTAACACTAATTTTAGCGAAATACTTAAAGCACTAGGACTTGTTTTCGGAGACATCGGAACAAGTCCTATTTATACCTTAAGTGTAATATTTATGTTTACCGCTCCAACGCAAGAAAATGTGCTCGGAATACTATCTTTAATGTTCTGGACATTAATAATCCTTGTTACGGTTGAATATACTTTTCTTGCCATGCACTTAGATTCAAAAGGTGAGGGTGGAATAGTAGTTCTAAAAGAAATTTTACATGGTACGCTAAAGAAAGGAAGGTCAATAGCTTTTGTTACCTTTATGGGTTACGTAGGTGTTTCTCTTTTAATGGGCGATGGTGTCATTACACCAGCAATAAGTATTCTTTCGGCAGTTGAAGGGTTGCAGTTAATTCCCGGCATGGGGCATATAAGTGTAAACGCAATAGTGACTATAACAATCGTTATTACTATTCTATTGTTTATGATTCAGTCAAAGGGAACAGATAAAGTCGCTTCATCATTCGGGCCAATAATGGTTTTATGGTTTTTTTTTCTTTTCATTTCCGGATTCTTTTCAATGATTCACAATCCTTCGGTAGTTTTTTCCTTAAGTCCACATTATGGTATTAAGTTTATGCTGAATAACGGAGCTGCGGGTTTTGTTGTTCTTTCTGAAGTAATATTGTGTGCTACCGGCGGCGAAGCATTGTATGCCGACATGGGTCACCTAGGCAAGAAACCTATTCGCCAAGCATGGATTTTTGTTTTTATAGGACTTGTAATGAATTACTTCGGGCAAGGATCTTTTGTAATTGCTCAAGGTGCAAATTACAATCCAAATGCAAACATTTTGTTTTCAATGGTTAAGGGGCAAGCAGAGTTTCTTTACGTTCCATTTTTAATTCTTACTTTGTTCGCTACAATTATTGCTTCACAAGCAATGATTAGTGCAGTTTTTTCACTTGTATATCAAGGAATACGTACACACATATTACCTCTTACAAGAGTTAAATACACGTCAACTCATCTTAAGTCGCAGATATATATTGACTCCGTTAACTGGCTTTTGCTCATCTCTGTAATTGTCATAATTTTAGTTTTTAAGGCATCACATAATTTAGCCGCTGCCTACGGATTTGCAGTTACAGCAACTATGGCTGTTAGCACTATATTTATGCTATGGATTTACACAAAGCAGAAGAAGAAATTAAAAGTAGTAATCGCATCACTTGTAATAATCATAAACATTGCTTTTTTAATTTCTGTATTTACAAAAATTCCGCATGGCGGCTACTGGTCAATAATTATTGCGGCGGTTCCGTTTGCCGTTATCTTTATTTGGACAAAGGGTAACAGAGCAATTTATCGTTCATTCCGTTCATTACCGATTGACACTTACCTTGTTAGCTACGAACAGATTTATGAAACAGGGAAACTGCTTCCCGGTACTGCATTGTTCTTCGCTAAGAGTTTGGATATGATTCCACCTTACATGGTTCATTGTACGTTACGCGGAGGAATTCTTTATGAGGATAATGTTTTAGTCTCTATTGTTACTACAGACACACCCCGTGGAATACAAAAACTCTACGTGCCGGAAATCGCGGATGGTCTTTCGGGACTTGAAATACAAGTCGGCTATATGGAAAGATTAGATATACCGAAGTTATTAAAAGAAACTAATATCGATCCTAAAGTAATGTTCTATGGTGTTGATGATATTAAAGCTAAGAAAATGTATCTCAAGTTCTTCGCATTCATCAAAAGAATTACACCAAACTTTGTCCAGTTCATCGAACTGCCGTACCATAAACTTCATGGCGTATTGACAAGGATAGAAATTTAAT
>JBHEKZ010000299.1:0-2771 GCA_041859025.1 Melioribacteraceae bacterium
TTCTCTTGTTCTAATTCCCGCAAGGGGGTTTCAATTTTCTTTGTTGGAACAATTTCAATTTTCTTTTGAAGTTTTGATTCTTTGATTTCTTTAACTTCAGCAGTGTCGATTTCAGCTCTAATAGATTCAGAGATTTCAAACTTTTGAGGAAATACAAGCGCAAACTCTACCTGTTCATTTCCTTTTGTCATCACTTCCTTTCTAACTGAAAGCAATTCGATCAATTTCTTTGCAAGTTTAATAGAGAATCTGGAAAAGCCATAGTTTCGTCTTGAAGCATTATCATCATCAGAAAAGATATCATTCATTGCTTTTAATAAGTGCTGTGAAATACCTTCTTTGCCATCTTTTATACCAACAGCACAAAATTTATCTTCGTGAATATATGCCGACAAAATAATCGACTTCTCTTTCGTAATCTGAATTGCAAATTTTAATAACAAACTTAAAAGGTAAACAAACTTTTGTTTATCGGTCTCTATGCTAAGTGTAGATGATATTTTCCCTAACGAAAGTTCAACTTTTCTTCCTTCTGCAGTCTTCTTTGTTTGCTCTTTCAATTCGTTAAGAAGGTCTACAAAAATTATCTCTTCAGGTCTAAACTTGATTACTTTTTGTTCCAAAGTAGAGTATTCAACAGCATTATCCATAATCTGAAGCAAAAGTTTTTGATTCTCTTTAATAATATCAATTGCTTCTTTTTGCTCTTCATTCGGAACTTCAATGCTATCGCCAAGTTCCTGGGTGAATCCAAGAATTACATTAATCGGCGTTAGAATTTCATGAAACATGTTAGAGAGAAATGATGCATCAATTTTATCAGTTGTATCAACTTGCATATGCTGAAGATCTTTTGCTTTAGAAGCCTCTTCATGAAGTTTAACTATAAAGCTGTAAGAATCTACCTCACCGTTAAAGCTTTTTATTGGAGTTGAAACCAGTGTAGCCTTCTGAAATGTTCCAGATGGTTTTTTAATTTCAACATCGGATGACATTGTTTTCAACAATCCGGAATGAAAAACATTTTTGTTAATCTCAGCCCTATCATCGTCACTCAATAAGGAAATCAACGGGCGAGATTCCAATTCTCTACGAGGATACCCTAGCTTTTTGACTGCAACTTCATTTACTTCTTTAATAAACCCATCTTTATCTGTCGTTATTAATGCTTCAGATGTATTTTCATAAAGAGATTCAAGAAGCTGTTGTTTCTTTTTTACTTCAATATTCTCACTTACATTCTTTACTAAGTTTAAGTGTGCTTTTCTTTCTTTGAATTCTATTGAAGTCCTTCTTAATTCTACATAAACGGAAGTTCCGTCACTTTTCTTGTGCCGCCAAGGACCGCTGAATGAACCGGAAGGCACTTTTGTATCTGATGTTTCTATCAAAGTTTGAATATCTTCTGGTGCATACAGATCCGTAAGATCCATATTTAGAAAATCGGCCCGCTTGTAGCCATACATTTTTAATGCTTGGTTATTTACTTCTAAAAAGCGAAGATTTTCAATATCATAAACGAACATAGCTTCCGGCGAGTGTTCAATCAAGGCATCATACATATCAGCCTTTACTTCAAGCTGATCATTTTTTTCTTGTTTTGGAAAGAAAACAATCTGAATCAGTTCTTCAAGTTTATTGTTAATTCGCAGTAGCTTAATATCGCAAGCTAGATTATTTCTTTCCTTAAAGACATAAGAAAAACCTGTTTCACCTGTAATGCTTCTATCTATTCTAACATTATCAATCATCTTGAGAAAGTCTTTTTCGAACAGTTTGGAAGCATCGTGTCCTTCTAAATTTATCTGTTCTCCAAGTGAAAGAAATCTTAATAGTTCTGTCGAATGAGTGACAATTTTGTTTTCTTCACTCAAAATACAAATTGGAAGCGGTATGTGTTTTAGATTAACATTTGATTGTACTTCACGAACAACTGTCTTCTCCTCTTTTTCCACAATGGAAAATCCGATAATGGCAACAACATTGTTGTCCAAATCGGAAAGTGGAAATTCAACAATTGATACTCCGGTAAACAATCCGCCCATTCCAGAACTGGAAATATTTTCAATTACTATAGCGTTAGTTGTTGCCTTTATATACGCATCAAGTGTTTCATAAATATCGGAAAGATACTTTGGTAAAACATCCGATTCGTTTTTATTCTCAAGCTGATTTGTTTTGAACCCAAGTACAGAAGCGTACCGTTCATTAACAATGACAAGTTTTCCTTCAACATCTTTTAGCCAAAAATATTCTTCTACTTCATTAATCTCTTTTTGGATTTTTGCTTTCTCAATAAATGAAAATGGAAAGGATGATTTAATTTTTTCAACAATTGCTCCTATCTTGGGATCGGCAGACAGTTTTTCAATATCGGATGAAGCAACCTTAAATTTTCTGATCTCTGATTTACTTGCTGAACTTGCATGAGGAGTTTGAAGAATTATATTATAATATACATTGTTTTCACTTTTCATCGGAGAAAACACTACTTCAAAACTCTTAATACCATCTCTGGTGCCAACTTCAAGAATTTCAGAAACGGTCTCGTCATTTCGTTTAGATTCTGTAAAAAGTCGGGATAATACTTCAGCCTCTGCTGATGTAAAATGCTCTATAAAATTTGTATGAGGAATAATAGTGGAAAGTATGCTTTTGAATGAATTACTTAATGCAATTATCCGCCCAGTCTTATCTACAATCATGGTCTTTAAGTAATCAGCTAACTGCATTTCTGTATTTTCAAAATCTTCAGGCATTGACATTTCTCA
>JBHEKZ010000276.1:0-5854 GCA_041859025.1 Melioribacteraceae bacterium
TACAAAAGAAGCGCAAGCTAAGTTGGAAAAGTACTTATCCGGTGAGCAAGGCACAGCAAAGATGAAAGAACAATTAAAAGAAGTTTATGCAAAGCAGAACGGAAGTGAAACCGGATTTGATAAATATGTTGCTGCATTCGAAAAAGCCGCATTCGATAAAAAGACGGCTAATTTGAAAAAGGAAATGCTGAATGAACCGGCCCCGCAGTTTAGTCTGCTTGATTTAAATGGCAAGAAGGTTTCTCTTGCAGATTTTAAAGGTAAAGTCGTTATTGTTGATTTCTGGGCTACGTGGTGTGGTCCATGCTTATCTTCATTTCCTGGAATGAAAACCGCAGTTGAAAAATATGAAGCCGGAGGAAAAGTGAAGTTCTTATTTGTCAACACATGGGAAAATGTTGAAGATAAAAAGAAAAACGCTACCGACTTTATTGCCAAGAACAGTTATCCTTTCCATGTTCTTCTTGATGATAAAAATGATGTAATCACAGCTTATAAAGTTTCCGGCATACCAACAAAGTTTATTGTTGACGGAAAAGGCAATATACGTTTCAAAAGCGTTGGCTTTGGCGGTGATGCAGTAAAATTGGTAGAAGAACTTGGATTAATGATCGGCATGATTCAATAACAAGTTGCAACATCCAGTTTCAGAGATGCCCGGGTCTAAAACCCGGGCATTATACTTTGGGGCCATTTTGCAATCAGACCTTTATATGCTAATTTCACCTACAAAATTTTAATATCTGGAGAAAACATGGCCATTATTCGCCCATTTCAAGCTGTCCGCCCAAATGCAAAAGTTGCTCATTTAGTAGCAAGCGTACCCTACGATGTAGTTAATAAAGAAGAATCTGCCGAACTTGCAAAAGGAAATCCAATTAGTTTTTTACGTGTAACCCGTTCCGAAATAGAATTAAAAGAAGGAACTGACGCTTATTCCCAAGAAGTTTATTCAAAAGCAAAAGAGAATTTTGAGAGATTAAAACTCGAAGCCCCGCTTGTTCAAGAAACTACACCTTGTTTGTACATTTATAAATTAACTATGGGCGAACATTCCCAGGTTGGCTTAGCAGCTACTTTTTCTGTTGATGATTACAACAATGATGTAATCAAAAAGCATGAGAAAACTAGAAAAGTAAAGGAAGATGATAGGACAAACCATATAGTAACAACCGAAGCGCAAACAGGACCGGTCTTTTTAACATACAAAGCAGTTTCTGAAGTTGATAAAGTTGTAAATGAAACAATGAAAAAAACTTCTCCGATTTATGATTTCACTTCGGTTGATGGAATAAAGCATAGTGTTTGGATTTTACCAGCCGAACAAAATGAAATAGTGATTAGTGGAATAGCCAAAGTGAAGAATTTGTATATAGCTGACGGGCATCATCGTGCAGCAAGTGCAAGCCGAGCACAAAAAGTTAAGATGGATAAAAACCCGGGGCATAACGGTTCTGAGGAGTATAACTATTTCCTAGCCGTTTTGTTTCCGGCCGAACAATTAAGGATTCTTCCGTATAACCGTGTTGTACACGAACTAAAAATGAGCGAAACAGATTTCTTGAAAAAGGTTCAACAGAATTTTTCTATTGAAGAAGCCAAAACAGCAAGTCCTATCACCAAAAAAACTTTTGGAATGTATCTTGGCGAAAAATGGTATTTATTAGTGCCTAATGAAAATGTTAAACCGGGCAAAACAATTGGCGATAATTTGGATGTGAGCATTCTGCAAAATTACTTGTTGAATCCTGTAATGGGAATTGAAGATCCGAGAACTGATACCAACATAGATTTCATTGGTGGAATTCGCGGAACGGAAGAACTTGAAAGACTAGTTAACAGCGGAAAAGCCGCAGTTGCTTTTTCTATGTTCCCGGTAACACTGGATGATTTAATAGGTATTTCTGATGCTGGAGAAATAATGCCTCCTAAATCCACCTGGTTTGAACCAAAATTGCGTGACGGTTTGTTGATACATGTAATATAGACATGAAGAAAGTGAATTGTTAAATACACTAAATATATTGAGTCGTGGCAAACTTTCTTTGTTGGGGCCTTTTTGTTTGTTCCTATTCGCTTCAATTATTATGGCGCAATCAGATAAGACAGCCGAACTTGAAAAACGACTCCCTTATGTTTCCGGCATTGAGCGCGTAGATGTATTGAATAAATTATCGTACATTCTTAAAAGAAGTTCATTCGAAAAATCCAGAATCTATGCTGAAGAAGCTTTAACAATAGCAAAAGAAAAAGATTACGCATATGGTGAGGCATACGCAGAAAACAATCTTGGATTTCTGTTCTACTCTCAGAATAATTTAGAAAAAGCCGAAAGTCTATATAGAAGTGCATTATCAATCTATCACGAAATTGACAACACAAAAGAAATAGCTCGTACATACAACAGTCTTGGTTTGGTTTTTTGGAGAAAAAATCAGTTTGTACAAGCATTTCAGTTTTACCGCAAGGCATATAACCTTGCTGATAGTTCCGACACAAAAGAAATTTCTGCTGAAGCATTAAACTACATGGGGCTTATATATTGGAAATGGAGTGATTACGACAAAGCACTCGATTATTTCTTCAAATCGTTAAAAATAAAAGAGGCTGTAGGCGATAAATTTGAAATTGGACTCACATTAAATAACATCGCTTTTCTTTATAACGAAATGAATCAAACCAATCAATCAATTTACTATTCGAAAAAAGTTTTAGATGTAGCTTACGTATTAAGAGACAATTATGTTTTGGGTCGTGTGCTAAATAATATGGGAGCCAGCTATTACAAACTTAAGGATTATGAGAAGGCCACATACTATCAAAACGAATCGCTTAAAATTAAAAAACTTGCCGGCGATAAAAGCGGCATGGCTTATTCCTATAATGATTTAGGAGATATATGCCTGGCTCAGAAGAAGTATGATGAGGCCGGTAAGTATTATAATCTCTCTCTTGAAATTAGAAAGCAGCTAAAAGATAAATTTGGTATAGCAACAGTAATGTTAAATATTGCCAGAGTAAAAAAGGAAGAGGGCGATATTGTGAGTGTTCAAACTTCCTTAAACGCGGCGCTTGATTATGCGCTATCCATCGGCAACAAACGAATTGAAGCAACCATTTACAAGGAACTATCTGATATAAATCAGATGAGAGGAAATACGAATCAAGCGTTTCAGTACTTGAAAAAATATTCTACTGTGTTGGATTCTGTTTGGAGTAAAGAAGCGCGAGATAAAATACTAGAGCTTTCAGTTATTTACGACGTTGATTCCAAAGATCACGAGCTGAAAATTAAAAATCTTGAAATCGAGAAAGAGCAGAACAAAACTGTTTATGTATATATCGTATCGTTATTGATAGTGCTAGCTCTGGTTATTCTTCTTTTCAGATACAGATCTATCCAGAAAATAAAACGTCAGCTAGAAAAAATGAACCGGGATATTGAAGAAAAATCTCACGCACTGGAAAGTACAATAAAATCCCGCGACAAATTCTTTTCAATTATTTCGCATGATCTTAAAAGCCCATTTTTTGGCTTAAAGGGATTGGCGGAAATTCTAGCTGAGAATGGTGATGAGTTAAGCGAAGAAGAGAAGAGTGTTTATTTAGTAAAGTTGAACAGAACTGTAAAAGATATTTATATGCTGCTGGAAAATTTACTAGATTGGTCTAGACTTCAATCTAAACGTATGGATTACAATCCGGAAGTTTTCGACTTAAACGAAGAATTATCTCATTCTCTTTTTCTTTTGGGGCAAAATGCTGAGCGCAAAAGCATAAAGTTAGTTAACGAAGTTCCGGAGAATACACTTGTTGTTGCCGATAGGAGAATGATTCACTCTGTAATCCAAAATTTAGTTACGAATGCTATTAAGTTTACTTATGAGAAGGGAATAGTAAATATTACCGCGAAAAGCTTAGAAAATGTAGTAATAGTTAACGTAATTGATCATGGAGTTGGTATTCCAATCGAATTCCGGGATAAAATTTTTAACTTAGAGGTTCAAACAACATCTCGCGGCACAAACGACGAAAAAGGAACTGGACTTGGACTAATAATCTGTAAAGAATTGGTCGAAATTAATGGCGGGCATATTTCATTTAATAGTAAAGAAAACAGCGGAACCACATTTACGTTCACTTTACCAAGGGCAAAAGTCCAAATTTGATTTGAGCAGTTCTTAAATTTCTACTAAGTTTCACCTACCTAATTTTACATTTAAGAGGATAACATGGAAAAAAGGATTTATAATCTAAGTGCAGGCCCGGCTATTTTACCGGAAGAAGTTTTGTTAGAGGCTCAGAAGGACTTGTATTCCTATAAAGGAAGCGGAATGAGCGTTATGGAAATGAGTCACCGCGGAAAAATCTTCGATGGAATCATAAAAGACGCAGATGCAGATTTAAGGAAACTTTTAGGAATAAGTGAAGATTATTCTATTCTGTTTTTACAAGGCGGAGCTACTCTTCAATTTTCTATGGTGCCGCTGAATTTGATGCCTCCAACGAACAAAGCTGATTACATATTAACCGGCGCATGGGCAGAAAAGGCTGCTAAAGAAGCTAAACGCGTTGGAGTTGTAAATGTTGCTGCTACTACAAAGTCTGATAATTATTCGAGAATTCCAAAGCAAGCTGAAATGAAGTTGGATCCGGAAGCTTCTTATGTTCATTTCACTTCTAACAACACAATTTTCGGAACACAATTTAGAACTGAACCGGAAACCGGAAATGTTCCGCTTGTTTGTGATGCATCATCAGATTTTCTTCATAAGAAAATTGATATGAACAAATACAGCTTAATTTATGCTGGCGCGCAAAAGAATATCGGTCCGTCCGGTGTAACGGTTGTCGTAATTAAGAAGGATTTGCTTTCTCGTAGCAACGATTCACTCCATACATATATGAATTATAAAATTCATGCTGATAACGAAACAATGTATAATACTCCAACAACTTTTGGAATTTACATTGCCGGATTAGTTTTCAAGTGGCTGCTTAACATGGGCGGTTTGGATGAAATGTACAAACGCAATTTGGATAAAGCTAAAGTTCTTTATGACGCCATAGATGGCAGCGGCGGTTATTACAAAGGAACAACCGCAGTTGAAGATCGTTCACTTATGAATGTAACATACAGACTTCCAAATGAGCAGCTTGAAGAAAAGTTTGTAAAAGAAGCTTCGGCAAAAGGTTTTAGCGGGCTGAAAGGACATCGCTCTGTTGGAGGAATTCGTGCATCGATTTATAATGCGTTTCCAAAAGCCGGTGTTGAAGCTTTAGCTGAATTTATGAGTGAGTTTAAGAAGAACAACTAGAAGAGTATTTTGCCGCTAATATTAAGTAGTGAGTATTTAGAATGGGTCGAAGTAATTTCGACCCAATTTTTTTAGGAGTGATTGAAATGAAAAAATTCTTCCAATTGTTATTGATTACGTGGCTGATTCTTGGCTGTTCAAAGAAAGAAGAAAAGTTCGAACTATTTTCGCCGGTTGCTTTTGCATATGCTTTAGATAACAGTTGGGAGTTGAATGCAAGTTGTCAGGCTAAAGGATTTGCCCAAACACCTTACAAAGGAAAATTTGGTGCGCAAGTTTCATTTGTTCTCGATTTGAAAAAACCAGATGGAACAATCAAGGAAGATGTACAGCATGGAAGGGTTGATCAACTCGCTAATAATGGAATTGATGATTTAGCTATAAACACGCAAGTACAACTCGACTCAACCTACAAAGCGGGAAAATACATTTTAATATTTAGAGCAAAAGATGATTATACCGGACGAAAAGCAAGAATAGAAAGAGAGTTTGAATTATAATGAAACGCACCCGACTTATTGGCAAATCGGGTGCAG
>JBHEKZ010000318.1:0-7780 GCA_041859025.1 Melioribacteraceae bacterium
GAGCTGTTTACCATATTGGTTATGAGAATGTAGCGCAAGATAGACAAGGTGTAACGGATGTTTTTACAAGTGAAAAGGTTAAACGAGTAATTAATGAAAGGGGAATTCAACTAATCAGCTACAAAGATTTATTGGAAAAATGAATGGAGCCGATTCTAAAAACAGAAGAAAGATTGCTTCCCGTTCTGGAAGAATTAACTAAGCTGGAAATATTTATTCATTGGCCAATACCCGGTTCAACAAAACAGGAATTGGAAAACATTCTGGATGAAAATTTTTGGGAAGTGGGCGCATCCGGCAAGCGATACAATCGTGATATCGTTTTACGTGTACTTGAAGAGCGAACTAGGAAAGCCAATCCCGAAGTTTGGATAAATAAGGATTTTCATTGCGCGGAAATTTCAGCCGGACATTACTTGCTTACTTATATTTTATGTCAAGGAGAAAGGTTAACACAGAGATCATCCATCTGGCGCAAAAACGGAGAGAGGTTCAAATTAGTTTATCATCAAGGAACAATAGTTGTCAAAGATTAAGATGAATTCGAAGAAATTAAAGATACTTTTAATTGGTGAGCCGGCTTTAAGAGAAAAAGCAAAAACAGTTACGGTGTTTCATAAGAAGCTTCACGCACAAATAGATGCTATGGCTGAAACCTTGAATTCACGAGAGGACGGTGCCGCTTTAGCGGCAACACAAGTCGGCATTATGAAGCGCGTTGTAGTTGTTGATTACAGAAACGAATATTTCGAAATGATAAATCCGGAAATAACTAGTTCGGAAGGAATAGAAACGGATAGCGAAGGATGTCTTTCGCTTCCAGGATTAAGCGGAAATGTAGCACGTTCCGCAACTGTAAAAGTAAAATATCAAGATAGATATGGGATTGAGCATTTAGTAGAAAGAAGCGGCGCGCTTGCCCGCTGTTTCCAGCATGAGATAGATCATCTGGATGGAATTCTTTACATCGACAGAATGAGCGAAGAATTTGTAACTGTATTGCAGACAGAGAAAAAATTTAGCGTGGCTGAGCTAAAGAAAAAATCTTTTGAATAAAATTGAGTAATAAATTTGTAAACTTGGTTAAGTAAATTTTAGTTTCAAATTTCTTTATGGCGAAAAACATTCTTTTATTATTACCGCTACTTATTTGGGGAAGCATTATCTCTCAAACCAACAATTCTGAAAAACTCAATTCGCTTTATCAAAAACTAACATCACCAAAGAACGAGACCTTAGAAAAAAGGAAAAGAACAGCCGAAACAGCAGTTGAACTTGCTCGCAAACTTAATGAGAAAAAGATTCTTGTAAATAGTCTTGTTGTGCTTGGGAAAATAGCTAATAACGAAAGGAATGCGGCTAGTACTAGAAAATATTTGATAGAGGCGCGTTCGATAAGTACTAATCTGAGCGAAGTTAAATTAGAAGCTGAAATAGAATTGGTGTTAAGTGAATTCTATAGATTAATGGTTAATAAACCAGATTCGGCTTTGATATCCGCAAAGCGGGCTTCTTCAATTGGCTATCAATTAAATGATTCGGCAATAATTAGAAGTGCCGGTTATAATCTTGTATGCGCATATACAAGTAATCACGATCCAATTAGCGCGATAAGAGCAGCAAAGACAACGCTTGCATATTGTAAAAATAATAAGGGATTACAAGCTAATATTTATAATCAGTTGGTTATTGTTTATAGAGATGCGGGAGATTTGCGCGAGTCTATAAAATATCAAAATCTAGTATTAGAAATTGCCGAGGAAAGTAAAGACTATTTTGCAATGGCTTCAATACATACTAACCTGGCAAATTCAAAAGCTCAATTAAGAGAGTTTGATTCTGCCATCGAACATAACAAAACAGCAATAAATATTTATACAGAGAAGAAGGATTCATTCGGAATTGCTTATGCTTATAACATGATGGGCACAACATATTTAATGGCAAAACGTTCGGCTAATGCTATCAAATGTTTTAAGGAAGCTGTTAATCGTTTCGCTAAAATCGGTTCGCGTCAGCAGATGGCATTTGCACAAGCAAATCTTGCTAATGAATTAATGAATATTGGAAAGGTAAATGATGCCGCGAATTATGTGAAAGACGCAATTCAAAATTCCGAAATAATAGATGATAAGCTTTCTATGAGCGATGCATATTCTACTGCGGGAAGATTTTATAGTATTAAAGGAAAGATAGATCAATCCATTCACTTTTTGAAGAAAGCGGCGGAATGCGCCAAGGAAATTAATAATCCTCTTATGCTTCAATCTGTTTATGAGCAGCTTTCGGATAGTTATGATAGGAAAAACGATTCGAAGAATGCGTTAATATTCTTGCAGCTTAAAAATGCAATTACAGACACTATAACGCGCCAAAATGCTCAGCGCGCTTACATTGAAATGCTGGTAAAATATGAAACCGGTAAAATCAAAAAAGAAGCAACCGAGGCGAAGGGAAATCTCACCCAGCTGAAGGCTGAGTCCAAAAGAAAAACTATTTTCTTGATTATAGTTATTGTGATTTCTGTTGCAATTATTTCCGTGGTGCTGTTTTTCTATTGGAAAAAAATATCGGACATTTTCTATAGATATAGTTACTTGAGCAGAAAACCGTTTAATGATGCTAGAAACGTGAAAGCTGTTTTCTCTGCTATCAACAAAGAAATTCCAGAGGCAATGCATGTTGATAAGGAAACTTCCGATCAACTTGTTGCCAAACTTAAAAAAGTAATGGAAGAAGAAAAACTTTTCTTGAAAAGTGATCTAACCTTGGCCGACTTGGCAAAATCTCTTCAGACAAATACCGCTTACCTTTCCAGAGTTATCAACGACGAATTTGCAATGAACTTTAGCAACTTTTTGAACAAGTACAGAATCGAAGAAGCGCAAAAGCTGATAGAGAATCACAAATTAGATGTAATGACCTTTGAAGGAATAGCAAAAAGTTGCGGCTTTTTATCTAGATCATCTTTCAATCAAGCATTTAAAAAGTTTACCGGAATGACTCCGACAGAATTTTCGCAAAAATTGGTTCAGAAAATATTTAGTTTATAGTGAAAATTTGGCTTTTGCACTTCCAGTTTGATTCAATTTATAAATCGCTCCAACCATTATTTGAAATAGCAGAAAATCAGCTATTTATTTACACCCGCCAAAAAAATAATTCTATTCTTAAAACGACTGAGTGTCATTATTTAGGTGGAATTATCACTGAATCAAAAATCAAAAAGTGAGGAGTTATGGAAACAATGATGGCGGAAGTAAAAAGTCCGGTATTTCACATTTCTACCAAAGCAGATTTTAAGGGATTTCTTGAAACGGAAAATGGAAAAACGCTGATGGACAAGTGGAATCAAGCGTACAAAATTTCAAGATATGTATTCTGGGGTTCTGCCGGATTGGTAATAGCGTTAATCCTTTATTACTGGTTCTCGGAGGGATTTTTCAGCGGTTTACTAATGGGTTTTCTTTTCGGCGCGATAGCCTTTGCTGTTAACTGGGTGGTGGACAAGTACGTTGCGTATCATCAAAACAAATACAACGAAAGCCGCTGGGATTATGGAATAAAAATGGCAGAAGCGCTCTCACGCATTTTAGGTACAAGTTATTATTCTTTTTATGTCGGAGAAGTATTCTTTTATTCGGGGCAGGTTAGTGCGATGCTCGGTGTTGAAAGCGGCAAAGTGATGGTTTATCAGAAGGAAAATATTAAAGAAGTTACTTTGGAACACCGCCATTTAGGAAGCACCTCAAACTCAACTTCAACTTCAAAACACAGCGGCAGCGTCACATCGTGGACAAACTCGTACGGAACTTACAGCGGTAAAACAAAAACAAATACCACAACTCAAACGGTAGAGCATTATAACTGGTGTTTAGATATATACAGCAACATAGTTGAGTTTCCGAAGTTTTCGTTAGTGTTTAGAGACAACGAAGAAGACATTGCAAAACAAATTTATGCTGTTGTAAAACCATAACTAAACTGAATAATAATTAAAGGAGACAGAAATGAAAGCTGTTATCAGAATCAGTGTTCTTGTTGCAACTTTTTTTATTTTTTTGATTGCATGTGAAAACGCGTCAGCTGGTGGGAACACTAAAAATGAGTACCTGGGAGAATATCCATCATTATTAAAATCTTACTCTATTAAGATGGAAAAATTGGAAGCGGATATAAAAAGCAAAAAAGCTGCTAAAGATGTTGAGGCTTTGCTGAAACTTGCTAAAGAGAAAAAAGAACTAGAAAAGGAATTCAAAACAAAGATTGATGAGTATGCGAAATCGTATAAATTTAGCAAGCCAATTCAATTGCAAGCTGCTGTTGATAGTCCGCTAAAAATAAATAGCGTAAAAGTAAAAGCAGCAACTTCCGACGCGCTTTCTTTTGAAATTGACGCTGTTCTTAATAAAGACATTAAAACCGAATATGGCGGGTTCGAGAGAATTTTAGTTGTGTACTTCAAAGCAGTTGATTCGAAAGGCAATGTAATACCAAAATCTTACACAAATGCTTCAAGAACCAACACAGATATGAAAGCTGGAACAGTGTTGAATCTTAGTGTGGCATGGAACAATGAACGCGCTCAAAACTTTGAAAACTTTGCAAAACTTGTACAAGTTAGCGAGGCAGAATATACTGCGAAGAAATAATTATTTTTGAAAGTGCCGGAATAACTTTCCGGCACACTTTATACATTTTGAAAACACGATTAACTATTGAAAGGAATACACACCAATATATAGAGGATAAGATGAAAGGGAATATTACCCTAACAAGTATTATGGTTCTTCTGCTGCTATCAATAAAGATTACAGCTCAGCCAAGCGTGGATCAAAGTATTGTAAACAGACAGATCGAGTATTTTAAGTCCCAGATCAAGAAATACGATAACCTGCCGGCTTTTTCCAAACAAGTTTCGATCATTACTAACGTGCAATATGAACAGCAAAAACCGAAAGATTCTTTTTCTTATGATTGTGGATATTTAGATTCAAACGGTAATGTTTTTGTAAGCGAACCTGTTACTCAAGGACAAAAAAAATACTTTGCAAATATTACCGAAGCTGCGGTTTATTATCTAAGTATGTCTTATATACAATATTTTTTCCAAACAGATAAAATTCCGGCCTGGTATAAAGTGGGCTTTGCTGCATTTGAATCTGACCTCAAAATAACAGACGATATGATTAAGTCCGCTATTGCAAAATATGGTGGCTCTCTTCCATCATTTGCTACCTTGAACGATAAGGCTAAGTTTGAAGCTAATGATGGAATTGCTGTTGCTTATCTCTGGGGTGAGTTGATGAATGTATCCTTTGGATGGTGGAAATACTGCGATGTGGAAACCATTAATTCGGAAACATTTGTAATGGGAGCTTGGACTAAATCTACAGACGAAATGTTTAAGCACTGGAGGAGGTATACAAACGCAAGACTCTTTGAAACAGAAGAAAAGTATAAAATAAAATTACAGAGCGAATCAGAGCATTTTAAATATTATTACCGTGGGGCAGAAAGCTACTGTATGCCGTATATGCAAACAGCAATAGAACAAGCCTATATACAATATTCGAAAGAACTAAAAATTGAAGCTCCGAAAAAAATAACATATACATTCGGTTTGGAATGTGAAGGGTCTAAAATAGACAGCACCCCTTGTCCCGGAAGATACACTGGCGGAACAGCTTGGGCATCAGGCTTGGCAACAAGCTGTGCGGACAAAGTTGAAGATTTACCAAGATTTAGAGATTTAGTGCGCCACGAACTTGCTCATCTGTTTCAGTTTTTAATTACACCTAATTATATGCCGGCTTGGCTTTCGGAGGGATTTGCCAGCTTATTACCTGATGGTATAATGTCGGATCAATACGTTCAAAATATTTCGGGTGAAGTTAACTGCAGAATGGCAGAAGCTGTTCAGAAACTCGGTCATTATCCAACAATTGAAGAATATGAAGATTACGGAGCGGGAATAAATTATTATCTCTTCGGATTAATAATGAATGATTTTGTATTAAAGAAAGGTGGATATAATGCATTAAAGAATGTTGTCAAAACTCGCGGACAGGATTTTAGCTCTATGAATTATTTGAGCAAGAAAGAGTTTGAAAAAGCATTCTATGAGTTTTACAATTCAACATGGGCTCCAAAACCAAAATCAATATCAATTAAGAAAACTGTTACTAAACCCCAAATTGATGGGAAACTTACCGAACCAACCTGGCAAAAGAATATCGTGTTAGATCGTAAGTTCTGGATGGATTATTATATGATTGTCAGTCCTACTATAGATAATAATGTAAAAGCTTCGTTAATGTATGATGACGAAAATTTATATATAGGTGTTGAGGTTGATGATGCAAGTATTTCGACAGGATATTGGTTTCTTCAACATAATGATGCCATAGAAATCGATCTTGATCCCGATCTTTCCCGCGGCATAGATTTTAAAAATGATGATATGGCTTTTATATATACAGCCGGAGGAAGCCCTTGGTATAGGACTAGTCTAAACGGCGCTTCTGTTGCATATTCTACCACCGCAAATGGATACTCTGTTGAAATAGTTATTCCATGGAGTAAATTAAATATTACTCCAACTTCTGGAAAAAAGATTGGCTTAGAACTCTGTAATTATGATAGAGATGATAATGTTTACAAAGGGGCCTTAATTTTTAGCGGCCATTCGTGGAACAATGGCATTGTGTTAAATGGCTTGGCCGAAGTTTCTTTATCGGGCGAAACTCTAGTAACTCCCAAATCATGTCAGTTAATTTCTCCATCTGGTGGAGAAAAATTATTTGGCTCTAACAAAATTTCCATTAATTGGAATTCAACATCAATTTCGAAGCTCAAACTAGAGTATTCGTCTGATAACGGAGCGAAATGGGATTTAATTCAAACTGATCTGGATGCAAGTTTAGGTAAATATGAGTGGACGCTTCCAACTATTCAATCTCTTAACTGTTTGTTTAGGATAACAGATACAAGCGATCCGTCATATTATGCAGTTTCGGCATCTCCATTTTCAATCAATACAGTAATAGTTCAAGTTCCAAATGGCGGCGAAGTTTGGCTGGGAGGTACAACGCAAACAATAAAATGGAGTGCTGTTAACTTTACCAAAGTTAGAATTGCATTTAGCTCAAATAATGGAAGCAACTGGACAATTATTGCCGATAATCTTGACGCATCATTAGGCAAGTACGAATGGCTCATTCCGGATTCGCCTTCAAACCAATGTTTAATAATTGTTGATTCCAAAAGTCCGGCGAACAATGATAGGAGCGACGCTTCCTTTACAATTGACAAACAAGTTGGGATTGATGAAGAAGTTTTACCGACAACAATCGCACTATATCAAAACTATCCGAACCCATTTAATCCAGCAACAACAATCAAATTTAGCTTGCCGCAAAGTGAGTTTGTAGACTTGCGCTTATTTGATGCTACCGGAAAAGAAGTAAAGACTATTGTTAACAGGGCTATGAGCGTCGGTTATCACACAATAAATATTGATTTATCTGAACTCACGAGCGGAGTTTATTTCTATCGCTTGAAAGCGGGGAGCTTTAAGAATACAAGAAAGCTGATGCTAGTGAAGTAGGGTGATTAAAAAGAGGTCGTCTCAGAAGTAAATTATGAGTGGTATTATTTAAGCAACTAAAAGATTTCCCTGACGCAGTGTGGGAGCTTAGTTGCAAACTGAAATAAGTAATTACTGAGGAAAGAATGAAAAAGAAAAGTATGCTGCCGGTATTATTTTTTTTGCTACTAA
>JBHEKZ010000602.1:0-4123 GCA_041859025.1 Melioribacteraceae bacterium
TATTTAATTTTTTGTCGTGACAAATTAAAATCCGGTTCGTTGAATAAATTTTTCGATTACAGCATCAGTACTAGCAAGCAGTTCTTCTGGAGTGCCGGTAAAATATATTTTCCCTTCATGCATCATTGCAATTTTATCGGCAACATTTTTAACACTGAACATATCATGTGTAACTATTATCGAGGTTACTTTTATCTTCTTCGGAAGTTCTTTAATTAATTCATCAATTGAATCTGACATGATTGGGTCAAGACCTGTAGTCGGTTCATCGTAAAGAATATAATTTGGGTCGGTAACCAGTGCGCGGGCTAAAGCAACGCGCTTTTTCATGCCGCCGGAAAGTTCGGAGGGTTTTAGCTTCTGTGTATTGGGTAACCCAACAAGATCAAGTTTCTCTGCTACAATTCTATCTATAGTTTGTTTCGTTTCAATATTATTTTCTACTAGCGGTAAAGAAATGTTTTCCTCTACTGTCATCGAATCAAAAAGAGCTGCCCCTTGAAAGAGAAAACCGAACCTCTTCCGGATTTCGTACAAATCTTTTTTATTCATCTCATGAATAATCTTGCCTTCGAACTTGACATAACCGCTATCCGGCTGAAGAAGCGCCACAATGTGTTTAAGCATTACACTCTTGCCACATCCGCTTCTTCCAATTATAGCAAGCGATTGCCCTTCTTGAATGGTTAGATTAACCCCGCGAAGAACCGCATTTGCGCCAAAACTCTTATATAAATCAACTATTTCTATCATCAGATTATACAGCGAATTGTTGATTGAAATATAAAAAAGAAATGACTGTTATTCGATTTACTTCTTAACTGTTTTTGGGCAAAAAAAAGCCATGAACTATTGTTCATGGCTTTTGGTTAAAATCTTGAAACATCCTTTACGGATTCAAGCCAGTGTGGCATTCAACGCAAAGCATTTTTTTCCAAACTTCGCCTACATCTCCGCCAGGATGACGGAAATTTAGAGAAGCGTTGATTGGCGCAACCTCTAGTTTGTCCGGCGGACCCTGGGCATTAATAGTATGGCATTGATTACAGTCTTTTTTGATTAATTTACCTTTGTCGGTTACATGCTTGTCATTATGGCAACGGAAGCAGCCGATAAATTCCATATGACCAATATTGTTGGGGTAAACATCCCAGCGCACTTTCATTTCAGGAAATGTATTTAGACTAAACGCTTCTTGAATACCCTTAACTCCTTTATCAATCAATTCTTTTTTGTTCTTATAAACCGCAGGATAATTTGCCATGTAAAATTCGTTTATCTCTTTCTCAATCGCTTTGTGAGCATCTTCAGTCGTTTCAAATTTCTTTGCTAAAACTTCTAGGGCCGCAAATTTTATTTGAGGCAATTCTTTGGGAATTGTACCCTTTGTTAATGCGTTATTGATAAAAAATGCCGGAGGCTGATAATTATGAGACGGCCTGTTATGGCAATCCATACAGTCTACCACTCTTGTTTCCAAACTGTTTAATTCCGACTTGGAGATTTTCACTTCTTTATCAACATACTCGTTAACTTCGCCGGTTTTTAAATTTGTATATCTAACCCACGGAATTTTTTCCCGTTGTCTATCTATAGCCTTATATTCAATTTTAACGTTTGGATTAATATGCCAATGAATTCCTTCTTCTAAACCAAGCGCACTCAAGTTAGAACCTATCTTCATAGTAAGAGTTATATCCCACTCGGAGTTTTTTTCATCAGTCATAAAATGTTTTTCAGTTCTCAGCTTTCTTGAGTAAAATTTTTGAGGCCAATGGCATTGTTCGCAAGTTTCCCGCGCCGGACGAAGATTTGTTATTGGTGTTTCTATTGGCTTAGGAATTGTTCCCAGCGTAACAGCATAAACTTGATATAGTCCAGATAACTTGGAACGAACATACCAATCTGCACCAGAGCCCACATGACACTCAACGCATTTTACCCTTGCGTGAGGAGAACCTTGATATGCTGTAAACTCAGGCTGCATTACATAATGACAGGTCTTGCCGCAAAACTCAACCGATTCCGAGTAATGAAATGCTTCATAACTTCCAACAGCTGTTGCCATAAGAAAAACAGCAGTTCCAATAGAGAACACTAATGCTGCGTGGCGGTGTTTAATATCGTTAAAATTTATTACCGGCCACCCTTTTCTTTCATCAGCCGTTCTCTGTTTATCTTTTTTGTTCTTCAACCACATCCCAATCGGGATAAGAAGCAGGCCAACAAACAATACCCCCGGCAAGAGCACATAAATTATTAATCCCAGATAGGTATTGCCGGAATGAGTAACTGAGGTTATTATAAAAAGAAACACTATCATTGAAAATGTAATGAGCGCAATAGTAGCCCCTACCAATGAAATCCAGTTTTTAGAAGAATCAGGAAGCTTTAGTTTCATTTATTCACCAGTTTTTTTCGAATTGAAGTTAAGGAACGGGATTCTTAAATGGAAGAAAAAAGAAAACCCCGCTAAATATGCGGGGTCGCTTAAGCTAAAACTATTTTAAGAAGTTTATTTCTTCTCTTCTTTTTTGGTTTCTTTTGTTTCCTTCAATTCCTTTTTCTTGTCTACCTTCTTTTCAACTATTACATGAACTTCTTTTTCATCAGAATCATCATCCATCATTTTCCCCTTGGCGCCATGCATCATTTTCATATGACTTTTCCCTTCGCTGTTGCAAGAATTTTTGCAGCAGCAGTTACATCCTCCATTATCTGCTTTTTCATTGAAGAAAATCATATGGTCAGCACCTTCGGAGTCACCTTTATCATCATCGCCAAGTTTTTTCACAATGACTTTTACATTACCGTCGCCCCCCTCTTCTCTGAGAAATTTTTCAGCTTCTTCACCTTCATAAGTTTTCGTTTCTTCCTTACCATCTTTATTTGTAGTAATTGTTATGTTCTTTTTACCGTCAACAATTTCCACCTTTACTTTTTTCTCATTTTCACCGGCTTTCATATCAAGATCGTCAGAAGATATAACGGTAAACTGTTTGTCTCCCCCGCCCTTAAATATTTTAACATGCTTTTTTGCACCGGACATAGCACTTTCATCAAGTTTGAAACCTTGCACCAACTTTGCTTCGCCAGTTACTTTTGCCAGCGTGGCAATTCTCTCGGCTTCCTTTCCTTCAAAAACAACATCTTTTCCATCAACCTTTATTGTTACCTTCTCTACTTTTCCTTTCAAATCGGCAAGTTTGTCTTTAGCCTCTTGAGCGTTGAGGGTTATGCCCAAAACCAAAAACAGTATAACAAGTGATGCTTTTAATTGATTAATCTTTCTCATGGATTCTCCTTTTTGTTTTTAAATTGTACAAAGATATTCGCTTATACAATGTAAATCTGTTAAAGAACCGTTAAGAAGTGTTAAAAAGTGTTAAAATGAAGAAATAGTTGGTCTATTAAGGTAAATTTGGATCATGAAAGAAAAGCGTATAAAAATAATTATTGGCTTGATGGCATTTGCCGTTATAGGACTTATCGGCGTTCAAATCTTTTGGTTGACAAATCTGATTAAGGTGGAAGAAGAACGGTTTAACAGAAGCGTTAGCAATGCAATGATTTCAGTTGCTTCAAAGCTTGAGCGAAGAGAGGCAGCAGATATTTTGATTAAAAACGTCTGGTATTCAAATGATTTGAAAAAGGGAAACAAGAATAATAAGCCAAATGTTTCTGCGAATAATTTCAATTATGTTTTCCAAGACTCCAATATCACTACGCGCATTATAAAAATTGAAAACGACGAAAATGAATTTTCTTATAATGTTAGAAGCGATACCAACCATCGCAACAAAACTTCGCAAGTTAAGGTTTTTGCTGTTAGCGCAAATCCTAAAATGAAAGTAACGGTTGCTAAACCACAAAAAATATTAGAACAGCGAATTGACACAATGGTAACTAGTAAAAAACGATTGGTACAAAGTGTTGTTGGTCAAATGATACATATCGTAAGCCAGAAACCTATTGAGAAACGAGTTTCGGTCAGAAGTCTGGACTCTATTTTAGCACAAGAGTTTACAAGCAAAGGAATAAACAGCGAGTATCAATTCGGCATCTACAAAGTTGATCAAGACAGCATTTCTTTACTAAAAGGCGGGACGGATATATCCGAACT
>JBHEKZ010000029.1:0-11133 GCA_041859025.1 Melioribacteraceae bacterium
ATCACTTACAAGCTCATCTTTTACGTCGCTTAAATACTCTTTCAAAATTTTCATTTCGGCTTTTAGCTTGCCCATGTTTTCTTTCAGATCCTTCATGCTTTCTTTAAACTCTTTGCTGTTAAAAGAATTTTTAAGTTCCGCAGCCAGTTTTTTGCCGTCGAAATGTTTCATCTCTTTATTAAACTCTTTCATACCGGCTTCAAATTCTTTTTTCCATTCTTTCATGGACGACTTGAATTCTTCATCATTGAATTCATAATCGCAGTCATCGTCTCCCTCAATATGAACTGGTGGAATAGGCGGAATTGGAGGAATATGAACCGGAGGTATGTGAATAGGCGGAATTCTTACCGGATGTCTTGCAAAATGTTTCTTTAGATTCGCTTGAACCTCAGCTAATATTTTTTGTGTATGAGCAGAATCTATATCCGGTATTGAAATATGTTCTGGAAAATCAAAATCAAAGTCGAAATCATAATCATGTTTTCTATCAAGCCTTCCTAACTTGCTGCGTAGTTCAGAAAGTTTTTCTCTTTGAGCTTTCATTTCCTCTCTAAACTTATTCATTTCAACGCGGTATTCATTCATACCGGAATCGTATTTACTAATCCGTTCAGATATCTTACTTTCATATTTATTCAAATCCTTTGCGTCTACTTTATCGCCGTCAATGTAAAGTTCTTCCAGCTTTCCATTATTTAGCTTTGCTTTGAATCGTTTCTCTTCGCCATTGGCATCTTCGGAAAACTTAAAAGTATGTCTTCCTTTTTTTATTGAAGTAGTGTCGGGACTTTCGTTCTTAAAGAAAATCTCATTGTCGCTTCCATTCAGTAGCGAGAAATCTATAATAGACGCTTTATTAATTCCGGCAGTGTTGGAAGAAGCCGGCTTAGATGAGAAAACCAATGCGGCCGCTACAATTGCAAATACCAACATGAACGCGGCGAATCTTCCCCCGTACGAGAACTTACTTTTTTCTCCGTTCATTCTTTTTATTCTCCTTAATAATTGATTGACTTTTCCGCTTGCAGCTAAAGCAAGTTCGGGATTGTTGTACTGAATTTGGAGCAGATTGTATAGAGCTTTGGAATAAGCGAAAGAATCGCCGCAGACGCTGACGGTTATATCGTCACAGCAATTTTCTCGTTCTTCCCTTATCTGGTTGGATATCCACCACACCGCCGGGTGATAGAAGAATATGGTTTCAACCAAAGTTTGTATTAGGTTTATTACAAAATCATATCTCTTTATGTGAGCAAACTCGTGTGCTATCAGCGCCTCAACTTGTGTATAAGGTAGACCGCTTATCATTCCAATTGGAAGAAGAATCACGGGTTTGATGTAACCAATGGCAAGAGGCACCTTGACATTTATAGATTCAAAAACGGAAACAAATTTTTTGATACCGAGTTTTTTGCCAATCTCTCTTGATCGATAAAACCATTCGATGTCAAGCTCATTTAATCCGCGTGTACGGATCTTTTGAACATACAATACGCTGCCTATAAATCTTAGCGAGAAGAAAAATAATCCGCATAGCCAGAACATAACAAAGAGTGGAAGGTTCCGGTTAAAGTAAGTATTGATAGAATCCCAAACAGTTGCTTCTGAGTCTATATCAGAAATTGGATTTACAAAGAACTTACTGCTTATGGTTAAGTTACTTGTGCTTGTTACAGAAGGAGCAATTGTGTCATTTGCCGATTGATATTCAATTGAAAATGTAACTGCACATACAATAACAAAAAGAATTATCGATCCAACAGATGTAATGTATCTAGCTCGTGCACTTGCGTTGCCGCTAAAAAATAAAACTAAACCAAGCGCAAAAACTATTACGGCCCCTTGCCAGAATGAATGGAAAATCATTCTGCCGAGAGCATTAACTAATTCTTCCGGCAAGTATTGATAAAGAAAGTTCATTTCTTTCCCTTTTCAATTTCTGTTAAATAAGCACGTATTTGTTCTAACTCTTCTTTTGATGTTTGAGAATTTCCAATTGCCTGCATTACAAGTTTTGCCGCCGATCCGCTGAAAGCCGACTCAAGAAGTTTGTCAACCAAAGCTTTTTGTATATCACCTTCTTCAATAGCTGCAGAATAAATGTGGCTTCTTTCTTCTTCGTTTCTAACAACAAGCTCCTTTTCATTCATAATTTGAAGAAGTTTAAGAGTTGTAGTATAGCCGGTCTCTTTTTTCTCGTTCAGTTTCTCATTTACCGCTTTTACTGTTGCCGGACCTAATTGCCAGAGTATTTGAAGAATCTCCAGTTCGGAATCGGTAGGTTTTAATAGTATTTTCTTAGACATTATAAGATCCATTTCGTTTTCAGTTCTTGAGACGGATGGGTTATACGAAAAGTTTCGTAGTATTAAAAAATTTTTCACCAGTGGGGATTTTGCTGAATTTCAAGCTTTTTAAGTGATTTTGCATCAATTATCCGAACGCAAGATTGATGAACATGTTAAATATCATTTGCTTATTTTCGATTAGGCTAAAATGAAACCACTTTTCAGAAACATACAACAAATAGCTATCCGGCTTTTTCCGAATCAACAAGGAACACAACCATGAAAAAACTTTCGACTTTGTTAACGATTGTCTTGCTCTTTTCCGCAAGCAGTTTTGTTTTTGCACAAAATTTCAAAATTAGCGGCATCGTCAGTGACGCTTCTAACGGTGAAAAATTAATTGGTGCAACCGTTATGATTAAAGACCTTAACACGGGTGCAACTACAGATATCAATGGCAATTATGTAATTGAGAATGTAAAAGAGGGCGTTTACGAAATATCTGTTTCATATATAGGCTACTCGCCAAAAACTAGAAATATTGATATTGATAAAAATCTAAAAGTAGATTTTCAATTAGAACCCAGCTCTGTTTTGTTAAATGAAACAGTTGTTAAAAGCACCAAAGCTGTTTTAAGAGAAACACCAGTTGCGTTTACTGAAATAAAGGGTGCCGACTTAGAATTTAAGCTTGCATCCAGAGATGTACCAATGGAACTTGCCGAAACTCCTAGCGTTTATGCTTCGATGGCGGGCGGCGGTGCCGGCGACGCTAATCTATTTGTGCGTGGTTTTGGCCAAAGAAATATTGCGGTAATGGTAAATGGTGTGCCGGTAAATGATATGGAAACTAAATGGGTTTATTGGTCAAACTGGCAGGGCTTAGGTGATGTAACCGACAACATTCAGATTCAAAGAGGATTAGGAGCTTCGCCATATTCTGTTAGTGCTGTGGGCGGCCTAATCAACATGACAACAAAAGGTGTTGGAAACGAAGAGCAATTCATTAAAATTAGATCCGAATATGGTTCGCAAAATTTAATTAAGAACAGTGTGGCGTTTCATCAAAAACTTTCAAGCAATGTATCGGCTACCGGATTTGTAGCAAGAAGAACTTGGGATGGTTACGCTAGAAAAACTTATGCTAATGACTTTACTTATTTCTTTTCTGTAGGCGGCGTTTTTGGCGATCATTCGTTAGAACTAAGTGGTTTCGGGTCTCCTCAAGAACATGGCCAGAGAAGCACGCAGCTTTATTTTGTAAGCACCAATCCGAAAACACAAACATGGGCAAAGAGAGGTCATCTATATAATATTAACGAAGGTATGTTGAATGGAAGCACTTTCAATGACCGTATTAATAAATTTCATAAGCCGGCGTTTAATTTAAATTGGAATTGGCAAATTGATAAGGTAACTACTCTATCTACAATCGCTTATTTTTCGATGGGAAGAGGCTACGGGACTTCCGGTTTAGGAACTTATGCTACATATAGAGAAATAGATGGGCTTGAAGATTATGATGCAATATGGGCTGCAAATACAGCTGCGCCTTCCGCAAGCGATAAGTTATATAGCCAAACTTTACACCGTTCAAAGTCTATCAGAGTAAACTCTGTTAATAATCATAACTGGTATGGGCTGTTATCCACACTGTCAAAAAAATTATCAGATCAGTTTACTTTGACTTTAGGAATTGATGGAAGAATGTACACGGGTATACATTATCAAGAAGTTAGAGATTTATTAGGCGGAGATTATTGGCTTGATAATAAAGACGTGAATAATCCAAATAGACTGACAGTAGTTGGCGATAAGGTCGCTTATTACAACGATACATATGTAAGACAGATAGGCGGCTTTACTCAAGTTGAGTACAAAACCGGAAACCTGACAACATTTGTTAATCTTTCACTTTCCTCAACATCCAACCAGCGAAAAGATTATTTTCTATATAAAGCCGATGATCCTATGAATAAAACCGATTGGCAAAATTTTGTAGGCTATACAGCAAAAACAGGTGCCCGTTATAATTTGGATCAAAACCACAGCTTGTTTACTAACGTAGGATATTTTTCTACTGCGCCGCTTCCAAATACCATTTTTACTAGAAACACAAACGTTGTTTCTAAAGGAGCGGTTAACGAAAAAGTAACCGGCTTTGAACTTGGTTACGAATTTGCTTCTCCAATATTAGCTGTAAATGCAAACGCGTTTTATACTAATTGGAAAGATAGGGCAATGGTGCCGTTCATGGTAAATGCTTTTGTTACCGATCCAGAAACCGGCTTGCAAACAACTTCTACTTCTTATGTAAATGTTGTGGGCTCTAGCGAACTTCATTTTGGCGGGGAGCTTGAATTATTATTTAAACCTATTAAGAAGTTAACTTTCAAAGCAAACGCTTCTTTGATAGATGCTAAATATACTAATGATGTTAATGCATCAATTTGGCCGGAAGAAGATCCTACAAAGATTACTACTGTAAAAGTTTATTCGGAGAATTTGTACATCTCAGAATTTCCTCAACAACAATTGGTGCTTTCAGCCAACTACGGTATATATCTTGGTGGAGGATTGAATGTGTATATCAATCCGGTTTACAAATTCTATGGGAAACATTATTCAAGATTTTATGTTGATGATAGAACCAATCCAAACGACAGAAGTCAGCCATGGAGAATCCCCGATTATAATATCACTGATTTCCATCTGGGATTTACTTATTATATCTCCGATTTCATAATCAAAAGAGTTAATCTTAATTTCCATGTGTTCAACTTGCTGAACAATAAAAACTATATTGTAGAAGCTACAGACGGTCCAACTTCATCTCAATACGGACAAGCGCATTCTTATGAATCTGCAAAAGGTTATTTTGGAAGAGAGCGTTGGTATAATATAGGCGTGGCATTCAATTTTTAATAAAACATAAATTAACATAACATTATAACAAAAGAGGTATTCATGAAAAAAACATTACAAGTAGTTTTGGTTGCTTTTTTGCTGGTTGGCGTTAGTTACGGGCAGTTAGTGTTCGAAGAAAATTTCGCGTATCCAGTCGGTGCATTATTAACTGCTAATGGTTATACGGTTAGTTCTGGCGGTGGTACAAATGCCCTAACCGTAACTGCAACCAACTTAACCTATCCAGGCTATCCCTCAGCTACAGGAAATGCTCTAACTTTAACAACAACTGGCGAGGATGATTACAAATCATTTACTCCAGTTGCATCTGGAAGCGTATATCTGTCATTCTTATTGAATGTGCAAAGCGCACAAACCGGAGATTATTTCATTGCTTTATCTCCATCTGCCGGCCAGACATTTTATACTGGAAGAACATTTATTAAATCTAATGGAACCGGATACTCAATAGGCCTAACAAAATCTAGCGAAAGTTCAACAGCTAATTATGGCTCATCTGTTTTAAACTTTGGAACAACATACTTGGTAGTGATTAAGTATACTTTTAACTCAGGTTCGGATGTTGATGACGCACTTACTTTATTTGTACTAAAGGGCGGGGCAATGCCAACAACAGAACCAACTCCGGAATTTGGCCCATATGTTTGCGCAGATGCTACGAAGAAAGATCAATTGGATTTAGCTACCATCACATTCAGACAAGGCGGTAATTCCTCAATGCCGGCTTTAATAATTGATGGAATTCGCGTAACAAAATCATGGTTAAGCGTTACAGATGTAAGAGATGAAAGCGCAGCCATTCCAACTAAGTATGCGCTTAATCAGAACTATCCTAATCCATTCAATCCAAGCACAGTTATCAATTATCAATTACCCGAAGCCGGACAAGTTACATTAAAGGTTTACGATGTATTAGGTAATGAACTATCAACATTGGTAAATGAATTTAAGCAGGCTGGTGTTTACAATGCTAAATTCTCCAACTCTCAATTATCATCCGGAATTTATTTCTACAAACTCCAAGTTGGTAATTTTGTTTCAGTTAAAAAGATGATGTTGACCAAGTAATAAAGCAGATTAAATAAGTGAAAAGAGCCGGGTTAAGCCCGGCTTTTCTTTTTCCCGCCTAAGTACTTTCTTAAAACAATTTTTTACATTTTAGCCAAACCTTTTCTGTACACTCCGAGTCCAAACGCATAGAGATTGGCAAAAAATGAATAACACAGACTACCAGCTCATATTAAAAGCTCAAAAAGGCGATAAACAAGCCTTCGAGGAATTGGTGTACAAGTATGATCGCCATGTGCTGGGTATTGCCCGTTCTTATAAAAATTGTGAAGATGACGCAAAGGATATTTATCAAGAAGTGTTTATGCGCGTTTACCGCGGACTGGATGGTTTTCAATTTAAGAGTGAGTTTTCAACATGGCTGTTCAGAATTACAACAAACGTGTGTTTAACTCATAAATCCAGAAAGCGAGATTATGAATCAATTGATAAAGAAATAATGAATGAAGATGAAGGCGGAAAAACATTGGCTGAAACATTACCCGGTGATGATAATGTTGAAGGAAAGGCAGTAAACAACGACTTGCTCAGTTATATTCGTTCTGCTATGGAACTACTGCCAAATAAACAGAAAATGGTTTTCTCGCTAAGATATTTGGAAGATTACAAGATCAAGGAAATTGCGGAAATAATGCAGTGTACGGAAGGTGCGGTAAAAAGTTATTTGTTCGCGGCTACTCATAAAATGAGATCAAAATTAAAAAACATTGCTTTGGAAAAATCATGAACTTAGAAAAGTTTTCAGAAAATGCTTATCTCTACCTGCTTGATGAAATGAAGGCGGAAGAAAGGATTGAATTCGAAAATATTCTAATGCAAGATGATTTGTTGAAACAAGAATTTGATAGAATAAAAGCGGATATCGCTTTGTTTGAAGAGGCTAAGCCGGCTGAGATTAGGGAGGAAGAACTAACATTTCTACGGAATAATCTTTTCCGCTCGATTAGAGTACAAGAATCTCATGATCATACTGAATCCTTGAAAGACAAAATCAGAAGAATATTTTTGCACAATTACGGATTAGCATTTGGCGGAATAGCAACGTTCGTGTTTGGAATAGGAATCGGCTACATGCTGTTGTTTTCTAAGGCCTCAACAAACTCTCTTAAGTTAGAAACACCAATAGAAGTTGGTCAATCGGAGAAAGCGGAAATAATTGAAGAAAATCAAAAAGCATTAACGGAAAGTGCGTCGAGCGAAGTTGAAAAAACGGCTGAAAACCAATCGACAATAGTAAGAGGAAGTTTTGACGATGCTTCTGTGAAGCGGGCATTAATAGCCGCATTGCTTGGACAAAAGAATCCGGGCGTGCGCATTAAAAGTATTAGCACACTTGCAGATCACGCAGAACGGGAAGCATATAAACCGGATGTAAAAATCAAAAACGCGCTCATCAAATCAATGAAGGAAGATTCAAATCCGGTTGTTAGAGGCGAAGCACTTAATGTTCTCAAAAAATACCCGTTTGATAATGAAATACGGGATGCTATGCTATACGTTCTGGCCAACGATAAGAACTCCGGACTTCGAGTTTCTGCAATCAATGCATTAACAGATATTAAGCTGCAAGGAATATTAATTGACGAAGTAGTAAAACAAGTACTAACTAAAAGAGCAGAAGCCGATAAAAATAAATTTGTAAAATATCGTGCAGCTTCTATTCTTAAGGAGGTTGAATAAAATGAAAACAAAATACTTATTAATTGTTCTACTGGTTTTATCTGTTTGTGTATCTCAAATTATGGCGCACGAAACCGAAAAGGGAGAACGCACTTTTAAAATTAGCAAAGGCGGAACACTAACGCTCGAATTAAACACCGGGTCCATTCATATTAAAACTTGGGAAAATGAGGAGATTAAACTGGAGACTTCCGGTATCTCAGAAGAATCTTTAAAGTCTCTCGAAGTAACAACTAAGGGTAATGAACTCTTCATAAAATTGTGGCGTAATGATGATGAAGATTATCAAGCAATGGAATTTACAATTCCTGCGCAGTTTAATCTAAATCTTAGAACAATGTCCGGCGATGTTGAACTGGGCAACAACGTAGAAGGAAGTGTTAGAATTGACACTTACGGCGGCAATATCATTACAAAAAATATTGTTGGTTCGGTATCTCTCGAAACAAAAGGGGGCGACATAATGCTGCATGATGTTACGGGAAATTGCAGCGTTAATACCTATGGCGGAGATATTCAAATAGGTGAAATTAAAGGTGGTAATGCTACCGTTCAGACTAATGGCGGAGATGTTAAAATTAAGAGCGTTGCAAAGGGAATTTCAACAAGAACATATGGTGGCGATATTAATATTGGTGATATTGGAGGTAACTCGGATTTATCTACATACGGCGGTGATGTTAATACAGGATATGTAAAAGGTAATTTGAGAATGGAAACGTACGGTGGTGATCTAAGAATTAAAGGTGCAGATGGAACCGTAGTTGGAAAAACAAACGGCGGTGATATCGACTTGGGTAAAGTAGATGGCAGCGTTGACGTTAAGACTCTTTCCGGCTCGGTTGTCGTGGAATTAAATCCGACGTTAAATAGCGAAAGCAAGATATCAACTAATTTTGGAGCTGTCGAGTTAATTGTACCGCCTACAGCTAAAACTACAATTGAAGCAAGAATTCATGTGCAAGGTTATTGGAAAGAGGATAAAGAAAATTACAGCATAGACTCTGACTATAAAGAGAAATCTATAAATTATGATGAGAAAAAGAAAAACATCGTTGGAGTGTATGAATTAAACGGAGGCGGAAGTAAAATATTTATAAAAAATGTGAATGATGATATTGTGATCAGCAAAAACCGTAAAACCCCTAAAGAATAATTTATTTAGTTATCCGGCTCTTTTAAGAGCCGGATAACTCTAATCTTTCAATCCAAGTATATCTAAAAGTCTGTTGTGTGCTTCCTCGGGTAGCTCAACGTTATATTTCTTGTAAAATTCTATAGTGGTTTCAACAGAATTAAAATAATGTTTACAGTTATCACAACTTTCCATATGTGCTTTGATTGATACGCATTTTTCGGAATCCAATCCCTCGCCTAGATTATCGCAAATGTGAACCATTACGTCTTTGCATGTTGGTTTTATATCATTCATAAGCCAATACCTTGTTTAATTCGTTTCTCAAAAAAGATCTTGCGCGGTGTAATCTGGATTTTGTTGCAGCAACAGAGAGTTCAGCTATCTTAGCTGTTTCTTCTGTGGATAAACCTTCAACATCACGCAGTAAAAAGACAACTCTATATTCAGCCGGTAATTTTTGTATTGCTGAATCCAGCATGTTCTTTAATTCATTGTTCTCTGTAACTTTTTCCGGAGTAACTTTCCAATCAGCAATTTCTTTCTCATCAATCGAAGCATTTTCATCTTCGAAAGAAGAATATTCATGCTTGTTTTGGGAGCGAGCGAGCATCAAACAATGATTCGATACTACACGATAAAGCCATGTTGAGAGTTTAGATTGTCCACTGAATTGACTTAAACTTTTCACCATGCTTAAAAAAGTTTCTTGCATTGTGTTTTCGGCCTTCTCTTTGTTTCGGCAAATCTTAAAAGAGAAATTGTAAACAGTTTGCTCGTAAAGTTTAACTAATTCACCGAGTGCTTTTCTATCGCCGCTCTGCGCTAGTTCAATAAGTCTTTCTTCTTCCATGGTTAGATGAGTTTTTCCGTATATAGATTCTCGAAATTATTTTCCGTCCAAGCTACGCCACATATATAGACTGGCAATAGAGCAGTAGGGATGCCAATTTCTCTTTTTGGCTATTTGTTCTACTTTTTCTTCAGTTGGCATTTTTTTCAACCGGTAATTTAACATAACTGCTTTGCGAATGCCAAGATCGCCGGTAGGAAGTATGTTTGGCCTACCGAGAGTGAACATCAAAAACATATGAGAGCTCCATATACCAATCCCCTTTACTTTTGTTAGTTCGGCAATAACCTCCTCGTCGCTTTTACGTGAGAAACCGGTTAGTTTTACCTCCTTTGAAAGCACTTTTTGTGATAAATCTTTTACGTAACTTACCTTGGCGTTCGAAAGTCCCAGGTTGCGTAAAAGTGTGTTTTCGGTGGTTAAAATTAATTCTGGTGTTGGCTGGTTATTGAAATGATCCATGAACCGCTTTTGGATCGCATCGGCAGCTTTTGTAGAAAGCTGCTGCCCAATAATTGCTCCTAATAATAAATTGAAGTATTTGCGGTGAGAACGTAAATTGCGGATGCCATAGTTTTTAATTATGTCACTTAGTATTTTATCATGTTTGCAAAGGTGCTTTATTCCTTTTTGGAATTCTTTTTTATTCATTTAATATTTCCTCATTAATAGGCTGACAAATGGAAAATCAGTTAATGCTTTCGTTAAGCAAAAGTAAGTTACTCAAAAACGTAGATATTGCCGGCATGAACATGCAAGGAATTAAGGGTAGACTTATAACAATTGGTGAGGGAGAAATTTTATTTCGTGAAGGCGATTATTCCGATCATATTTTCTTGGTTGTTAGCGGCGAGATAAATTTACTTAAGAAGCGCCTTCTGGGAAAAACTAAATCATTTATTTTTACTGAAAATGATTTCTTTGGACAAGAAGAATTTTTCGAAGAGACTTCAAGAACATCAACAGCCGTTGCGCTTAGAGATTCTTATTTGATTTCTTTAATGAAAGAAGAAATAGATGAACTTATTAGACAAGATCATCAAGTTATGCTGAATCTTCGTGAACCTATGTCAGAATTTGATGAGGAAATGAATTTCAAAAAGCCTACAGCTTACGAACCGCGCACTTCGGAAAAACCGGTAATGTCTACATGGGCGGATCCAATTAAAGAAGTTTCA